>JBKBUB010000066.1:0-7601 GCA_046290925.1 Thermodesulfovibrionales bacterium
CTTTTTTGCTGCTGTGGCCTGTTTTTTTTCATCAGTGCCTGTAGCAGCCTTCGCCATGGCTCAGGTCTCGGAGACCTGTAAATCCTGCCATAAGTCTGATGGCAACACCTTATGGGGGTTTGTAAGGGCAGGAAGCCAGAAGGATGGTTCCTTTCAAGTCCAGGTTAATGGAGATGTCTGGGAATTAACCTATGACAAGTCAACAAAGCTGGCCAAGAATCTAACAACGATTAAAGAGCTTGCGAACGAAAAGATTGTGATGGTGAGGTTTAAAAAGGATGATAATAAGCTGATTGCAACAGAGGTTAGTTACAAAACGCCAGCATCTTTTATACCGCCTGAGGATGTAATTGAGACAGAAGAGTTGGTGAAATTATTAAACAAGGACCCAAAAGATGCCAATTATGTCATTTTTGATGTAAGAGGTGTCTCTAACTATCAGGAAGGCCATATTCCAAAGTCACAAAATCTTCCAAATTATAGGTTTTTTAAGTATAAGGACAGACTCCCGAAAGATAAAAATACTCTTATAGTTGCTTATTGTAATAGCTATGGATGAAGCATGACGCCAAACTTTTACCGGGTGGTAAAGGAAGGATACGGCTATAAGAATGTAAAAATGTACTATGCGGGGATGCCTGGATGGAGGATGACAGGTTACCCAGTTTATACAGAACCCGAATTTGTAAAGTTTCTTGTTGATAATGCGAAGCCCGGTTCTTTTGTAGTCGTAGATATCAGAGATCCTGATAAGGCACAAAAGGAGCATCTGCCAAAGGCCATAAATCTTCCCGCAAGCGATATTAGGGCAATTCATGATGCACTGCCGTCAGACAAGAATGCACGCATAATAATTTACTCTGATAATCAAAAAGAGGCTGAAAGGGTCTATAGGGCATTAAGGGTGAATGCCCATGATAATATTTCAATCCTTAATGGTGGAATTGAGCAGTGGAAGAAAAAAGGTTATCCAACCGCAAGCAAGTCACTAATTACGAAGATCGATTATAAGCCAGCTCAACTACCAGGCAGGATAAGCGTTGAAGAGTTTAAGAATATTGTAAAGGATATTCCCCCTGACAAGATTGTTCTTGATGTGAGAAGACCTGATGAAAGAGAAAAGAAAGGGAAGATTCAAGGAACAATCAATATACCTGTTGATACACTCGATTGGAGATGGGTAGAATTACCAAAGGACAAAGAGATAATTGTTCACTGCCAAGATGGACCAAGGGCAAGCATTGCCTATGATATCTTAAAAGAGCAGGGTTTTAATGTCCGCTATCTCTTTGCATCCTTTAAATGGAATAAAGATGGTACATACGAAATAAAGGCAAAGTAACATCTGAGGGGGAATCCATTATGGATTCCCCTAAATCTTATGCCTTTTAAACTTGCCTATATCCTCCGAAGACCTCGTTTCTATAAGTGATAAAATGAAATTTGTTTTTTCCTGCTTTTTTGGATAATCTATCTTATGGTTGTTACAGACCTCGGGAAATATGGTGGCTCATTAAGGCTTATAAATATCCTTTCATCATCTGGTGTAGAAAAGTTTTATCCTCCTCAGGTTATGGCTATAAAGGCAGGACTTTTGAAAACCCGCAGACCCTTTGTAATTTCTGCACCAACGGCCTCTGGAAAGACACTTATCGCAGAGATGACAGCCCTTCAGGCTATAGAAAGAGGCGGAAAGGTTGTATATCTCGTGCCATTAAGGGCATTAGCGAGGGAAAAATACGAGGTTTTTTCTAAAAAATATAAAGACTGCGGGATAAAGATAATGCAGAGCACAGGTGATTATGACAGCGCAGACCCGTGGCTTTATAATGCGGACATAATAATATCAACAAACGAGAAGATGGACTCGCTTTTAAGGCATCGTGCCTCGTGGCTTAAGGATATAGAGATTGTTATAGCTGATGAGATTCATCTTATAGGGGACTCTCATCGGGGGCCTACCCTTGAGATGGTTCTGACACGACTGAAATGGATGAACCCTCATCTGAGGATTCTGGCTCTTAGTGCAACCATACCAAATGCTGCTGATATATCAAAGTGGCTTGATGCCAAACTTGTTGAATCTGATTGGAGACCTGTTCCATTAAGGGAGGGCGTTTTTTTTAATGAGGCTATAATCTTTAATGATGGAACGGTGAAATGGGTAGAAAGGGAAAGCGAATTAGATATTATAAACCTTTCTCTTCAAACTATCAGGGATGGTGGGCAGGTCCTAATATTTCTCAATACGAGAAAGGCTACAGAGGCAGTGGCTAAGAGCGCTTCTAAATATATCGCAGGATTTCTGTCAAAGGATGAAAGAATCACCCTGTTCAAGCTTTCAGAAGAGGTCCTTAGGGCATCCTTAGAGCCAACTCGACTCTGCAAGAAACTCTCTGAATATGTTCTAAGTGGCGTTGCCTTTCATCATGCAGGTATAAATTCCTCGCAGAGGAGACTGATCGAAGACTCCTTCAGGGCGAACAGGATAAAACTTGTTGCCGCAACGACTACACTTGCAATGGGGCTTAACCTTCCTTCCCGAAGGGTTATCATAAGAGACTGGTGGAGATATGAACCAGGTTTAGGGATGCAGCCTTTGCCTGTAATTGAGATAAAACAGATGTCAGGAAGGGCAGGCCGTCCGGGTCTCGATGAATATGGGGAGGCTGTCATTATCGCAAAGAATAAGAGGGATGAGGATTATCTCTTTAAAAGGTATATTAAAGGTAAACCCGAGGACATCGAGTCACAGATTGGAAATGAGGCCGCCTTGAGGACGCATATACTGGCATCGATAGCTGGTTTGTTCACGAAAAACAGGTTAGAATTGCTTGACTTTATGAGAAAAACCTTTTATGCCAGCAAATGGAATATAGAGACTCTCTCTTTGATAATAGATGATATACTCGATTTCCTCATCTCCGAGGAGATGGTAATTCATGATGAAAAGGGCTTAAGGGCAACAAGATTTGGTCATAGGGTCTCTGACCTCTACATTGATCCATTAACTGGTGTTGTAATCAGGGACGCCTTAAATATTCATAAGGAGAAGAGTGTTTTCTCATTCCTTCATATGATAGCCAGCACTCCTGATATGATGACATTGCCTTTAAGAAAGAGAGACATTGATGAGACGATGGATGTATTTAATGCACATTTTGAGGAATTACTGATTCCTGATGATAGGATGTATCCTTCTGAGGAGATATTATCTCAATTGAAGGTCGCTTCTGTCTTGATGCAGTGGATTGAGGAGACGCATGAGGATAAGATAACCAGCCATTTTGGAATAGGCCCTGGGGATTTGAGGACATTGATTGAGCTATCTGACTGGCTGATCTATTCGTCATTAGAGATCGGTAAGGTATTTAATGTCACTGACATCGAGAGACCACTGAGCATTCTTAGAATCAGAGTTTTATACGGTATCAAGGAGGAACTCCTTCAGCTTGTTACACTTAAAGGCATAGGTAGAATTAGGGCAAGAAGTCTTTATAATGCGGGATTTAAGGTGTTGAGTGATATCAGAAAGGCATCTATCAGGGATCTGGAGAAGGTGCCGTCAATTGGAAGGTCTATTGCAGAGGATATTAAGAGACAGGTTCTGACTTAACCCAAACTTGCAAAAACTAGCCTGATAACCTTTCATATCAAATCGCATTATAAAAGTTTTAGGCATGCCAGCCTCGGAATTTATGCAACATTAAGGTTAATTTCATTGCTTTCTCGAGTAAGCATTCAGTTCCGTATCGGGGTGACTATAACACCAATGCCATCCCCTACTTTTATGTTATGCTCCTTTGAGGCATCTCCCCTGTAGACAAAGAGCTCAAGATAATTCATGCTGTTTAAGATAGCATAGAGTCCCCTGTCCTCAGCCTGGGCATAGTAATCCTTTATCTCTATCTGCTTACCCTTCATGACTATCTTCAGGGCTTTTTTATCGTTGCCTTCGATAAGAGGGGCAAGGTCAGAATATCTTATGTTTGAGATGGCGTTTCCGAAATGATCTATGTAAATGATCTCTCCCTCAATCGCATTCTTTGTAGGCATCGATGGTTTTGGGATATGGATTTGTACATAATCTGACACAGGTTCTCCAAGATTTGTTATCGATGTCCCCTTTGAGAGCCATGCAGCAACAGGTGCAAATATATCGCGTCCGTGGAAGGTCATGCTCCTTTCTGGAAGGAAATAATGCTCCGCTGAAAGGTGTATAACCTGAAACCTCTCAACATCATTATAAATCATGCTGAAGACACCATTGTCAGGACCTATAAAATAGTGATCATCCGTTGCAACAAGGATGGGCCTCCTCGAACCTCCGACACCAGGATCGACTACGACGACATGGATGGTGCGAGAAGGAAAATCATTATAACTCATGGCTATTGTAAGGGCTGCTTCCCTTATGTTGTATCTTTCGATCTCATGTGTTATATCCACTATTCTTGCATCAGGATTAATGCCGAGGATAATACCCTTCATAATACCTGTTAGAGGACCTCTATAGCCATAGTCAGTCGTCAGGGTTATAATAGGTCGGGGCATATGATACCTCCTATTATCTCTTTAATACTTTTAATATTATTTTCCATTAAGTACTGTTCAATCCCTGATATGATATCCATTGTCACAAGAGGATTTACAAAGTTTGCGGTACCCACCGCTACGGCTGTTGCGCCAGCAAGGATAAATTCAAGGGCATCCTCATAATTCATTATGCCTCCCATCCCTATGATAGGTATCCTAACAGCCTTCGATGCCTCCCATACCATCCTTACCGCTACCGGTCTAATCGCAGGACCAGAAAGTCCTCCTGTTATATTTGCAAGCTTTGGCCTTCTTGTTTTTATATCGATTGCCATGCCTGTAATGGTATTTATCAATGAAATCGCATCTGCCCCTGCATCTTCTGCAACCTTAGCCATCATTGATATATCGGTCACATTAGGAGATAGTTTAACTATAAGGGGCAGTTTAGTGGCCTCTCTGACAGAACTTACAACCTTATGGGTAGTCCCTGGATCAGTTCCGAAGATAGACCAACCTGCCTCCTTATTCGGGCAAGATATGTTCATCTCGAGGCCATGAACACCCTCGACATCGCTCAGGGCCATAGCAGCCTCTCTGTATTCCTCAATTGTGTCTCCAAAGAAGTTCACTATTACTGTAGCATCGAACTGTCTGAGAAATGGCACCTTTTCTCTGATAAATCTCTCAATGCCTATATTCTGAAGTCCTATTGAATTCAGCATGCCTGATGGTGTCTCAACAATACGTGGAGGTGGATTACCTTCCCTCGGCTTCAATGAGAGCCCCTTGACCACAACCGCCCCAAGCCTGTTTAGGTCAACGAACTCAACATACTCCTCTCCATAACCAAAGGTCCCTGATGCAGTCATAACAGGGTTCTTTAGTGTCAGATTCCCAATGTTTACGCTCAGGTCTACCATATTATTTCCCTTGCATCAAAGACAGGCCCCTCTTTACAGACCCTTTGATAGCCCGATGTGGTTTTAACAACGCAACCAAGACAGGCTCCTATGCCACAGGCCATCCTTTCCTCAACTGATATATAGGCAACCCCTCCCTTTGCCAATGTGGTCTGTGAAACCTTCTCAAGCATCTTTGAGGGGCCACAGGCATAAACTGTAAAGGTTTCTGTAAGATTGTCAAGAAATCTCTCAAGCCTCTCGGTAATTAAACCCTTCTCGCCTGCGGAACCATCATCAGTGGTAATAAAAACATCTTTAGAATATCCCTTTATCTCATCGATAAAAAACAATTCCTTGGAGTTTCTTGCGCCATAAAAGACAACGGGTTTATTCAGTTCCTCTATTAAAGAATAAAGGGACGCAATGCCTATGCCTCCTGCAACTATTATATTGACACTGCCCGATGAAATCGGATAGGGTCTTCCAAGGGGTCCCAGAATCTCAACAGTGGAACCTCTTCTAAGTCCTCCGAGTAGGGTCGTTCCCTTTCCTTTGATCCTGAAGAATATCTGAATATCTCCATTTTTTAATATCCTGAAATGGCTGAATGGTCTCTTTAGAAGAGGGTCTTGAGGAAGGCCAACCATATAGAACTGCCCTGGCCTTGGCTCCTCTAAAGGTGATAGAGGGGAAAGGGTGAGTAGATTGTATTCTGGATGAAGTGCTTGATTCTCGGTAACTACTGCCTTAAGATACCTGCTCAAAGCCTATCTCTAAAATCTCGTATTCTATCGTCCTTGCTGGCGCCTTTATTGTGACAACATCACCTACCTCTTTACCTAAAAGGGCCCTACCAACAGGAGAGGTTACTGAAATCTTTCCGCTCTTTACGTCCGTCTCATCAGGACCAACAAGGAAGAAAACATACTCCTCATCAGCCTCTACATCTATGACTTTTACCTTTGCTCCAAAGGCAATCCTTGATTGATTTATCTTTGAGGGATCTATCACCTCTGCTAAGGCCAGTTTTGCCTGAAGTTCCTGTATCCTGCCTTCAATAAAGGACTGCCTCTCCTTTGCAGCATGGTATTCTGCGTTCTCGGACAGATCTCCATGGGCGCGTGCCTCAGCAATGGCCTGGATATTCCTCGGCCTCTCAACCTTGAGGAGTCTATCCAGTTCTTCCTGTAATCTTCTGTAACCCTCTGGAGTTATAGGTATGCGTTGCTGCACCGATTAACACCACCTTTTTGTTATTTAATCTAACATAAATAACAGGCTGAAGGCTATACCGCAAATTCGTAATTATCCTAATGTTGCATAAATTCTGAGGCTGGCATTCCTCATGGCTCTTAGCTCATAACTCTTAGCTATGAACTATGAGCTATGAACGATAAGCGATGACCTATCACCTATTACCTATCACCTATTCCTGATCATATTGTAAACATACCTAATTTCATCACTCTTTAAGACGAGGCAAACCATTATGTATATCATCAGGCAAAGGGCTATCGTACCCCCGAGATAGAGGGACTTTACTGCTGCCATACCTGAAACCTTCCAGATGTCACTCCTTATGATAAACCATCCCATCAAAGCCATAGAAAGGGAAGCGATTGTAGTCTTTAAAAGGGATTTCACGATCCTTTTTCCATCTATCCTGCCAAGCCTCTTCCTCAAGAGAAGAGAAAGCAATGTCAGATTCAGGACAGAGGCTATAGAATTTGCAAAGGCAAGGCCTGAGTGTTTCATGAATCTCATGAAAATGATACTGAAGATTATATTTGTTGTCATTGCAAGGACCGCCACCTTCACGGGTGTCTTTGTATCATGGAGAGAATAAAAGGATGATGTCATGACCCTCACACCCACTATTGCCCATATTCCAATGGAGTAGAACAAGAGGGCATCTGAGGTTCCCCTCGTTGCATTGTAATCAAAGACCCCCCTCTGAAAGAGGAGATTAACAATAGGCTCTCTCAGGGCTATAAGGCCTGCCATTGAGGGAACGGTAATAAAGAAAAGGAGTCTAAGGCTGAAGGAGATGTCTTCCCTCATACTTTCAATATCACCTTTTGTAGCATGCTCAGAAAGCATAGGAAGAACCGCCATTCCCATAGCTACGCCAAATATGCCTACAGGGAACTGAATGAGCCT
>JBKBUB010000067.1:0-7516 GCA_046290925.1 Thermodesulfovibrionales bacterium
TGCTGCTGTTATCTCCTCAACCGTCTCTCCCTTTATCCTAAGAGCAATCAAGAAGGCTCCTATCTGAGCCTCCGTGGCCCTTCCCTCCATTATCTCCTTCATGCATTCTGCCATTTCAGACTCTGATAGGCTTATATCCTGGATTATGAGATTAATAGCCTCCTTGATCATTTATCCCCCCTTATCTCAGTTTTAAAAAATTCCTTAATAGATCCTTCCCAACCCTCGTAAGTATCGATTCGGGATGAAACTGGACACCCTCAATTATAAACTCTCTGTGCCGTACACCCATTATCTCTCCATCTTCTGTCCAGGCCGAAATCACGAGGCATTCTGGCAGGGTATCTTTTTTTATAACTAAGGAATGGTATCGTGTAGCCTCAAAGGGGTTTGGCAGCCCCTCAAAAATCGTCTTTCCATCGTGGTGAATCATCGATGTCTTACCATGCATGAGCCTCGGTGCCCTCACAATCTCTCCTCCAAAGGCAGCGCCTATTGACTGGTGACCAAGACAGACGCCTAAGATAGGTACCTTTCCTGCAAAGTGTCTTATCACCTCTATTGATATACCTGCCTCCCTGGGTGTGCATGGACCTGGCGATATCACTATCCTCTCAGGTGTCATCTCTTCTATCTCTCTTATCGTTATCTTGTCATTCCTGAAGACACGAACATCCTCGCCAAGTTCTCCAAAATACTGAACAAGGTTATAAGTGAAGGAATCGTAATTATCAATCATTAAGAGCATCTCAGAACTCCTCTCTACCTGCAAGTTCCAGCGCCTTCATCATTCCCATTGCCTTATTCACAGTCTCCTTGTATTCCCTTCCTGGATCAGAATCAGCCACAATACCAGCACCTGCCTGTACATAAACCTTCCTACCCTTCATTATTATAGTCCTTATCGTTATGCAGGTATCCATATTACCTGAATAACTGAAATAACCAACCGCACCCGCATAGGGTCCCCTTTTAACAGGCTCAAGCTCCTCTATGATCTCCATTGCCCTTACCTTTGGTGCTCCTGTGACTGTGCCGGCCGGGAAACAGGCCTTCAATACATCAAAGGCATCGAGACCGTCTTTTAAGATACCCTCTACATTCGAGACGAGGTGCATAACATGACTGTATCGCTCAACAGTCATCAGTTCCGTAACATTTACCGAACCTGTCTTTGCAACCCTTCCAACATCATTCCTTCCTAAGTCAACGAGCATAATGTGCTCTGCAATCTCCTTTGGGTCATTCTTAAGTTCCTCCTCGAGGTTCCTATCCTCTGTCTCGGTCTTTCCCCTCCTTCTTGTGCCTGCAATTGGTCTAAGAGTTATCCTGTCACCCTCGAGCCTGACAAGGATCTCTGGCGAGGAACCGATCAACTTTGCATCACCTGAGTCGAGATAATACATATACGGAGATGGATTTATAACCCTTAATGCCCTGTATATGTCAAAGGGCCTTATCCGTGTCTCTGTATCAAATCTCTGAGATAAGACAACCTGGACGACATCTCCAGCCATTACATATTCCTTCGCCCTTAACACGGCCTCCTCAAACCTTTCCTTTTCCCCAAAGGATGAGACGAAGGACATATCCTTTGATCCCGTCTTATCTTTAACCCTTCTCTTTCTTAAAGGTTGTTTTAATTTCGATATTAACTCCTCGATCTTTTCAACCGCTTCTCTGTAAGCATTCTCAGGGTCACCGTTAATGTGAGCATTGGATACCACCTTTATCTTCTGCTTGAGGCTATCAAATATAAGAACCGAATCTGTCAACATAAAGAACATATCTGGAAGGCCCAGCCCCTTCTTTCCAAAGTCAGGCACCCTCTCAAAAAACCTTACCATGTCATAACCAATATATCCCGCAAGACCTCCATAGAACCTTGGAAGCCCTTCAATCTCAACAGGCTGAAAACGGGATAGTTCCTTTTTGAGTGCTCCTATCGGATCAACTGTTTCAAAGGTCTCTATCACGCCCGAACGATCTCTTATCTCTATCTTGCCACCCCATGCCTTGATCTGTCTCGATGGTCTCGATCCTGCAAAGGAGTACCTCGCCCATTTTTCACCGCCCACAACGCTTTCAAAGAGAAAGGAAGGGGAGCCGCCCATCTTGAGACAGGCAGTTACAGGCGTATCCATATCAGCAAGGATCTCCTTATAAACAGGAATAAGGTTTCCCCTTTTCGAAAGGGACATAAATTCTTCGAGATCGGGCTTTATCATTGAATCTATTGACAAAACATGTCCTTTTTAATTAGTATTTTATAGTATAGCATAAAAAATGCGGGTGTAGCTCAGCTGGTAGAGCACAACCTTGCCAAGGTTGGGGTCGCGGGTTCGAATCCCGTCGCCCGCTCCATTGAATTAGCTCACTGTTCAAGGCTCATGGTTCATTGAATTAGCTAATAGCCCATAGCTAAGAGCCATGAGCTATTAGCTATACGGCGGCGTACCCAAGTGGCTAAGGGAGAGGTCTGCAAAACCTTTATCCAGCGGTTCGAATCCGCTCGCCGCCTCCATTTATCTCAATAAGTTTAATTCACCCTCTCCAATATATTCTCTCTCAATGCCTTCTATGTAAAACCTGTCGAGGCCACTGTTGGTGAGAAAGTCTTCCCTTAGATTGAGGTTATGACTTCTGAGGATCTCTGGCAGAAGTGTATTTAGATAGTACGACTCTTTCTTTAAGTCGAGTAAAACTCTGTCCATTAATTTATCAAAGACCGATTCGGTAACCCCTCGTGTTTTCATCTCTTCCTTTAAATCTTTTCTTATCTTGGGCAATCTCTCCCTAATATCAGAGGTTGCATAAACCTCCCTCAACCTCTCCTTTAAAACCATCCTTATATATTTGTACAATCTTTCCTCTTCAGTCACGTTCTTTAATTCAAGGGCAATCTCTCTAAGAGAGGCATCATTTTTCAGGATCCTCTCAATACCTTCATTGAGTACCTTTATCTTCCTCTTCCCGAAAACAGAGATATATTTATTCTTGAGAAGTTCATCTATAAAAAGGCTCCTGAAGAGACCCTTATCAAGGACGTCAAATTCCTTTTTGTTTCCAATGAGACTCCTGATTATGTCTTCCGTGACCTCATAGTTATCCATGAAGGCTATCTTGCTTAATATAGAATTGACATTGTCATATCTGTCAAAATATGTGATAATGGAACTTAACTCCTCAAAGGCGCTCAGATCATTGTTCTGCCTTGCAACTTCATCACAGGCCTTTCCAATGTCGAGGAGTATCTGATCAAAGGTCATATCATTATTCATATGGGATAGATGCTTTGCCCTGATAAGCTTAGCAATATCTTCTCGTATGATATGACTCTTAAGGGAGGGGGCCTTGAAAAAGAGGTTTTCGAGTATAGCCCTCGCCTCTGTAAGATAGGAAGGTTCCTCCACGCTCTGTATCTTCTTACCCCTCAGGAGCAAATCATCAAGGGTATCAAAAAGAACGCTCGATATATTATTCCTTATGCTTAAAGTCCTCAGTCTATGAAGTCGGGCCTTCTCTGAAGGCTCAACCACATCCTTTTTAAATATATCTAAAAGTATATCCCTGTATTCATCAACAATGGCCTTGTTTTCTGGATGTCTGTACATGCAGTCTATCTTCATCCTCTCTTGCTGATAATTATCTATATTGTATCGGAGGGCAATTTCCTGCAGAGAGTTCTCATTATCCTGAGATAATAATCTTTCCTGTGAATAGAATCTATGAAAAGATCTGTAGAATTCAAGATTCTCCCTGTGAACAAATTTGAATATAAAGACGGTTGAGTAAGGTTCATCGAGTGAATCGATAAGACCCTGTAATAGTTCCTCGTCCCTTTCTTCGGTTATTAGTGTCGTCCTCTTTAGGAACTTTCCCAGAGACTGCAGTATTTGTCTCTGTCTCTTTTTTGGTTCTTCCTTACTGTCAGAAGATACGAAAAAATAATAATTCTTAACAGCATGACCAAGGAGAAATATCTTATGAAATGTCTCGGACCCTGATATGTCATTAGTGAAGACCAGGTTCTCGTTCCTGTCCAGAAATGCACCAAACATTATCAGGCGATTCAAAACATCCCTTTTGATGAGGTCCTTAAAGGGCTTTTCAACACCAAACATATACTCGCAAAAACTTCCCCCTGTGCCCTTGTAGTGGATTCCTCCTCTGGTTATAATAAGCTCATTTCCCTTTGAGAAAAAACGAATACCCGAATCCATTTCCTCATAAAAATAAGCATTGGAGATATTTGCCCCACCTGCAAATACAGTGAAGTCCACAAATCCCGTGGTACCGTGAAGAGAGACATCCTTCAACATACTTTAAATTATACCACTAATTATCAGTCCTTGGCTTCGACGAGACCCTGATTATGGTCTTAACATTCCCCCTTGGGTTAAAATCCCCTGTTACTGCAAGGAATCTCGGTTTCAGCCTTTTGTAAAGGTCTGAGTAAATCCTGTTTGTAACCTCCTCATGGGCGATATATTTGTCTCTGAAAGAGTTCAAGTAAAGTTTTAGAGACTTAAGTTCCACAATCTTTCTGTCTGGTATGTAAACTATCCTTATAGTTGCAAAGTCAGGGTACCCCGATCTTGGACAGAGACATGTAAATTCAGGGAAACTTATATCTATCTCATATTCCCTTTCTGGCTCGGGATTATCCCAGGTCTCGATCTTTGCCCTCTTTATAGCCCTTTCTCCGTATCTCACTCTTCCTCCTTTAGTCTTTTAAGATACTCCTCCCACTCAAAGGGAAGCATATATTTCTTTTTTTCATTGCATTCCCTACAGGCAGGGACAACATTACCCTTTTTTGACCTTCCACCTCTGATAATCGGTACTATATGGTCCATTGTGAGTTCCTGGGGCCTGAACCTTCTGCCACAGTAATAACATTTACCCTCAGAACATTTTCTTTTCCACCACTGAGACCTCCTCAATTCCCTCGCCTTCTGCCGTTCCCTCTTGATATCTGCTTCAGATACATAGGTTATAAATTGCTCCTTCATCATTATTAAGGTTGCCCCCAGGAAACGCACCGATTCCTTCCACTCTGCTTGGCGCGATAAAGTGCCTCATCTGCCCTTTCAATGAGTTCCTCCTTTGTCTTAGCGTCGTATGGTGATGTGGC
Source organism: Thermodesulfovibrionales bacterium (assembly GCA_046290925.1). Taxonomy (GTDB): domain Bacteria; phylum Nitrospirota; class Thermodesulfovibrionia; order Thermodesulfovibrionales; family UBA9159; genus JBBIPQ01. The sequence goes on from JBKBUB010000067.1 coordinate 5,138, forward strand.
TATGCCTGTACTCACAGTAACGGTAATCTCCTTCTCATTAAATGAAAATCTTCGATTCAGGATAGAAGACCTCAGTCTTTCAGCCATTTTTATTGCACCGTCTATTTTAGTGTCAGGCAATAAAACAGCAAATTCCTCGCCACCGTATCTCGCAGGTATATCTATGTTCCTTATGGTATCTCTTATAACACCTGCCACACCCCTGAGCACCTCATCTCCAGCAGGATGACCGTACGTATCATTTATCTTTTTGAAATGATCAATATCTATCAGTAGAAGTGAAAGGCTTGTCGAGAGACGACTCAATCTATTGAACTCCAAGGATAATCTCTCCTGAAAATGCCTGTGATTGTAAAGCCCTGTGAGTCCATCAGTAATGGCCATCCTTTCTATCCTCGCATACAGTCTTGCATTTGCAAAGGCCGTTGATGCCTGATTGCCAAGGATCTTCAGCAGGTTGATCTGATAGGAGCTTATTGCATCTATCCTTTCAGAGATGAAAAGGAGCATGCCTATATGCTCCTTTTCATATAGAAGCGGCAGGATCAATAAAGACCCTACAGTACCCAAATTCAATGGAAGGATAGGAACCCTATTCCCTCTGAGATCCGATAGATACACGGGTTCTTGGCTCTCCCTGTAATTGCCCACTAATGTGTTCTTGAGATCAAAAATCCTGTCCTCGGGCTCTACGATACCAAGGTAATGAAAGAGCCTGAATCTGACCGGCTTTCCAGACACATCCTCAGGTATAAAAAATAATATCTTTAGTGGTGCCACCTTATACATTGCCTCGGCCATTTTCGATGAGAGGGTCTTCATCTCAAGAGAAGAATTCAGTCTTGAACTGCCTTCAATAAGCAGCCTGAGGCCGAGTTGATCCCTCTTTATAACTTTATTGATTCGCTCCCTTCTTATTATCATTGATACCTGCTCTGAAAACAATTCCATGGTCTCAATATCTGTAGAATTAAATCTACCCTCACCTCTAATGGCCACGATAGAACCTATTCTGGAGTGTGCTTCCCTCACAGGAGATACGATTACAGACGCAGACCTCAATATAACAGGCGCATCTCCTTTGTCATCAGATTCTTTCAAATCATCAATATTTAAACCCTTCAGTCCTTCTTCAGGCACCGAGCATCTCAAGTTGGAACTTCCATGCTTTGACAAAAAAAATCCTACTGCCTCAGCCTGAAGAATCCTTCTCAATATACCGAGCAGGTTTTTTATCTCTTCGTCCGTCTCTTGCTTAGTGTATAGATGTTGAGAAAGGAGGCTTTCTTCGCCTACCGGAGAATGTCCATAGCTAAAATCTGCCTCTTCTCTAATCCTTTCAAGCGTTTTACTTAAGCCATCTCTCTGTTTCCTGAGCTTTGTCACGAATATGGAAAGGACAGAGCCTATCAATATCGTTGTTAGACTCAACAAAACCTCTTCGGCTAAACCTCCTTTGAGAAAATGTTTTAGTTCAAGGAAAGGAATGACAATACTTAGAGGAATAACAATTCCAGGACGGACTAAAAGGGAAAGAAAAAATACGTAAGGTATATAGACAATGTGCAACCCTTTGACTTGAAGAAAATTTATTGCACCTGAGATGATGATCCCATAGGAAAGGTAGGTTACAAGGGCAAGTCCCTTTATCCTCTTCACAAAGTATAGAAAGGAATAAATGAATGATACGATAAAGATAAGACAGAACCAGGGCACCGCCCATTTTAACGAGAGATCGAAAATGACACCTGCGTAAGATATAAAAAGAGGTAAGAATAGCAGTAACCTTTTTATTCTGTCGCCATCCCCCTTCTGTTTGCCTCTTCCCTGTAAAATTTTTTGTATAAGACGTCCCATTCAGGACTGCCCTCAATAATCTTTCTCGAGAAGGACTGCATCTTCCTCCTGACGGCAGTATCGATCTCCTCGCTTACCTTCAGGAATGATACAATGGAGCGTTTTATCTCTCTCCAGACCTTTCCTTCCTCATCCTTTAATTCTATGAAGCCCTTGCTGAGAAGCTCCTTAAGCAGAACATGACCGAGATGGGTTATCTTGTCATCAGAAAGCATCAAAGTATCAGACCTCTCTCTTCCACGATCTTCTTCTTAGTCATTTCAAAGAGTTTTCTGTAATCGAGTCTCCCTTTTTCTATATCAGCGGAAAATTTTTTCAGTATCTCCCTGACCTCTTCGTTCAGTCTGTCCTCGATCATCAATTCCTCGAGGATTATCTTTTCTGACTCCTCAATCAACTTATCCTTTGGGAGTTTAGGCTCTACGAGGTCTTTCTCGACGAGATTATCGATAATTCGCCTCGTTAATAGTGGAACCCAGGTCTTCGGTATCCTCATTTAGCACCGTAATTAAACCTAAACAT
>JBKBUB010000068.1:0-7419 GCA_046290925.1 Thermodesulfovibrionales bacterium
ACTGCTTTGATTCCCATTCTATATTAAGCTCAATCAAACCGATCTTCATGCCTGCCTCAAGAACTCCTGAAACCTCTTCTTAATCTCGAGGTGATGAATGGGAATGTTCGACACTTCCCTGTTTCCTGGAAGGGCAAGGATATGAATGAATCTCGATCCCTTCAACGATTCGAAGGCGTCTTTAATCCCGCGATCATCACAGACTTTAGCAGTGTTCTTTATACCAAAGGCCCTCGCTATATACTCCAGGTCTAACCCTGAGGAAGTAAGTGTCGGTTGATTACCTGTCGAGCCATAGGCACCATTGTCTATGGCAATAATGGTCAGGTTCTCTGGGTTTAAGAGGGCTGCCATTGCGAGGCTATTGGGGTTCATGAGTATACTGCCGTCACCATCAATCACTACAACCTTTTTCTTAGTCGAGATTGCAATCCCGATACCCACGGGTGTCGCCATCCCCATGCTTCCGAGCATATAGAAGTTAGATACCTGATCCTTGATATTGTAAAGTTCCTTCGAGGGGAAGCCAAGATTACAAACAACAGCCTTTCCATCGAGATAAGGAGAAAGCATCTCTATTATCTCGTAACGTGTATACTTAGGAGAAGGGATATCACAAGTTGGAGGACATGATGATCGAAGCCCCGCATATCCTCTAACGTATCCCCCAGCTTCAGAACTCCCTGCCCTAAGAGCCTCATCGCTTCCAGCATCCCATATGGCAGGACTGAGGAGAAAGATATGTAACTTCCCATAATCAAAGACCTCTGAGAGGTGCTTTTCTATTTTATGGAAATCACTCCTGCTATTGATAATTGAGTAGGATATACCTGCCTCCCTCAAAATTCCTGGAAGCCTTTGGCCCATGGGTATCTGCGCAGCTATCGCCTCTTTATATATCCCTCTTTGACTCACAAAGATCGGCAAAGGAAGGGCATAAAAAGATGTCAATGAAAGGAGGGCATTCAACATATTCCCCATGCCTGAACTCTGAACAAACATGGCAGGTCTACCATCAGCCAGTGCTACACCTGCTGATAACCCGACACCTTCCTCCTCCCTCGTTAAGGGAAGATGAAGGAATTCCTTATAAAGAAGGCTTAAAAGATTTTTAATCTTTTCACAGGGTAAAGAGGATACAACACTGATCCTGAATTCCTTCAGGATACCGATCAGTTCTTCTTCAGCACTTCGCAAAGCCTCTCCTCTATCTCCGTCTCTGATATCTCCTTAGATATTAACAACGGCCTCACCTCTTCTGCAAGGCCATCCAGTAAAATTCTCTTCTCTCCACCACCTGTTATATTAAGGAGTACAGCCTCATTTCTCTTTACACTACCCTCCTTTACAGCCCTTTCGAGGGCAGCTACAGCTACACCTGATGCTGGCACGATATCAATGCCTTCCAGTTTCTCAAAGAGTTCCATTGCCCTATAGACCTCTTCATTTATAACGGCATACATGAGGCCATCTGTTGACCTCAAGGCATCATATATCCCGCCTTTTGTAGAGTAGGCAGGGTATCTCGTCGAGAGCACCCTCGTCGTGATCTCACCAATCAACTCAGGCCTTAAATCCTGAGGATCTAATATCCTGCTACCTTTTTGCCATGCCCTCACCATCGGTATAAAGGGATAATTCTGGGCTAAGTGAAGCCTCGGTAATCTGTTACCAAATCTTCCATCACTCAAAAATCTCTCTGCCATCTCCCATACGCCTATAGCGCCTGTGCCACTGCCAACAGCCTGGAAATAATGATCAGGAAGCCTCCCAATAACCGGGACAGCCTCAAGCAGCACTATGCCCAGCCCGTCCCTCTTTGCTATATTCTTTACACCTCCTTCAAAGGGCATGCTTAATGTCATGGCTATCCTTTTTGCCAGGTCTATTGAATCAGCATAATCGCCATCCATGACTGCCAATGTAGGGATACTCAGGGATTCCCTTATATACCACATCTCTGAAAGACATATCCTCGGCACAACGATAATCACAGGAAAGTCAGAAATGGTCGAAAGATGGGCAAAGGCCCTTGCTGTATTTCCAGCAGAGGCAACAACAAGGCCTGTGACACCATTTTCCATCGCATTTTGCAAAACAACAGCAGCCTCGAATTCCTTGAATGTACAGGTCATGAGGTTAGCACCCCTCTCAGGCCAGTATCCATTAAAGGCAATGAAGAGGTTTTCAAGACCAAGGCAAAGGTCTTACAAAAATCCCTTTTCTCCCACCTCCTTTCCCTACCACCATTCCATTACAACCTCCACTGCCTTGCCACATCAATGAATTTCTGGATATTCTCATAGGGAACGGTGGGAGGAATATCGCAACCTGGCATAAGGACAAATCCTCCATCAGTGCCTGCCGTCTCGATTATCTTCTTGCATTGATTCTCCACATCCTCAACAGTCCCCTGAAGCATCACCTTCACTGGATCAACGTTTCCAGCAAAACACATCTTTCCATGAAGTATCTCTTTTGCCTTAGCTATGTCTGTTTTGTGGTCAAGACTTATGCAGCTTGCACCTGTTAAAGGGAAGAGGTCAAGCCTGTCTGTGGTATTCCCACAGATATGAACAAGGGTATGGACATTTTTTGACCTTGCCCAGTCAGTAAACCTCTTGAGATAGGGGAGTGCAAACTTCTCAAACTGTTTTCTCGATATAAGATCACCTGAGGCAGTAGGGTCAGCAAGGCTTATAACCTCTAAGCTGCCATCCTCCACGAGAGGCTCATAGAGATGTATCAGGAGGTCTGTTGCAAAGTCGACGACCTTCTCAACAAAGGCAGGTTTCTTAAAGGTAGCCTTCATCATTGGTTCCTCTCCAACAAGCCTTGCACCGAGAGTAAAGGGACCCCAGGCAGTCATTGTTACCACATATTCATCGCCAATCCTTGATCTTGCTATCTTTAAAGCCTCCTTGACCGTATTTATAACATTCTCCCTGTCAATGGCATTGATGTCGAGTCCTGGCAGGTCTTCTTCTGATGATATAAGTGGTGCCTCAAGGTCGGGTGCTCCAATCTCTCTGAATTTTATACTTCCACCGAGGGCAGAGGCATGAAAGTTATTGTAGCCAGAACCTGCATACACAACATCGCATCTTAACCTTTCGGACATCTTAATAAGCATGTCAGCCATCCTCTGAGCATCTGTAGAAAGTTCCTTAAAGGTCGTCCCATAATTATGGATGCTCCACATCCCTCCGCCAAAAAGCGTAACAGGCACCCTTTCAGGCTTTCCTCCCTCAAAAGCCTTAATTATAATGTCTTTAGGCTTCATCTTTAACCCCCTTATAAAGTAAGATATCAGGCTCTTTCATGGCCCTCAGGAAAATTTCTAATCTCTCAAGGTCAACTCCCTCTATTGAAGACGAAAGACCATTGCGATTTGCTGAACCAACTATAATATATGGCAGATCAGGAACCACATTCTTTATGATCTCGATCGTCTCCGTAACAGACAGACCAAAGGTAGCGGCATCCATAACAAGGAGGTCTATATCGCCCTCCATAACCTTTTTAATTGCAAAGGAGGATTGATCAACCACATCCACAACAAAACCGCCATCAATGAATAATCCGTAAAGGTTCTTGATAAGCATAGGGTCATGACTGCATAGAAGAATCTTTCTCATCATTAATATAAATATATTAAGCAACTTCAATGCCAGGATTCCTCCAAGAGATAGACTATAGAGGAACGGTCGTTAATCCTGAGTTTACCCAGATGTTGCAAAGACAGGAGGCAGCCCCCTGACGGGGTCAAAGGCTATAGGCTATAGGATTAAGTGTCTTCACATCGTGGGCAAGGCATACGCCCTACTTTAGTCTTCAGCCTTAAGCCTGTAGCCTTTTACAATTGGTTGTTTTATGCAATTTTTAGGTCCTATTCGCCCCCCTAATCGTATTCTATATTGAGTAAAATTTCCTCACTCTATGGGGAATTATTACCTAATTGGAGGGTCTCCTCCCCCATCTCGGGGGAGGAGCGGGGGTTAAAAAGGCAGGAGGGGAGACTTAAATACCTATATTTCGATAGCCTCTACAATAGATCTAACCATATCAGCCCTGTTAAGGGTATAAAAGTGAAAGAATCTTATCCCGTTACTGCGGAGTTCCATGCACTGTTTTATTGCAATCTCTATTCCTATTTTTTTCATCTCCTCAGGGTTATCCTGAAAGGATTCCATCCTTTTTATTATTGAATCAGGTATCGTGGCCTTGCAGAAGCTGGCAAATTCCATTATCTTCCTAATATCACCGATGGGCATTATTCCAGGTATGATCGGTATCCTTATACCTGACTTATCCGCCCTTTCCATAAACTTATAGAAATAAGTATTGTCAAAAAACATCTGTGTTATGGCAAAATCGGCACCCTCGTCAATCTTTTTCTTTGTGTATTCCAAATCCTTCTCAAGACTCGGTGACTCCTGATGTCCTTCTGGATACACCGCCACTGCGATAGAGAAACTCTCATATTTCTTGATAAACCTTACAAGGTCAGAGGCATACCTAAATTCACCTTTTAAAGGATCAAAATCAGGAACACCCTTGGGAGGGTCGCCTCGAAGGGCAAGGATGTTATCAACACCAATGGAAATATATCTTTTGAGAAGCTCATCCATGGCCCTCTCAGTCGCTCCAATACAGGTGAGATGGGACATTACAGTAAGGTCTGTCTCATTTCTCAACCACATAAGTGTACGATATGTCCTGTCCTGAGTTGTTCCACCTGCTCCGTAGGTTACTGAAACATAAAGAGGATTAAAAGCCCTCAGTTCTCTAACAACAGCCATAAAGGTGTCTTTTCCCTCTTCAGTCTTTGGAGGGAAAAATTCAAATGACACCCCTTTATCCCTCTCTCTTAGAATATCTCTGATCAGCATCCTTCCTCCTTCGTTACCTTTTTCTTATCTTAAAGAAAAAGATCATATCTCTTTCACTTAATTCTAAAAGTTCGTGTCCGAGTCTTTTTATCAGGGCAGGTATATCTGATTTTGAAGCGGGATCGGTCATCACTGCTTTTAGACAGAAGGATTTCCTGCTTTAATGTCATACTTCTTTAACTTCAGATACAGGGTCTTTCTATCTATTCCAAGTATCTGACTTGCCCTTGATTGGTTCCATCCTGTCTCTTTGAGAACTTTTAATATGTGAGATTTCTCGACCTCATCCAGCGAGTTAAAGGAACCCTCTGTCTTAGCAGAAGTCGGTGATACCGACGAGATATCCTCGGACATTATTAATTCTGTTTCTGAAAGTATAACCGCCCTTTCTATTACATTCTCAAGTTCTCTCACATTCCCTGGCCAGTCATAATTAATGAGTATGCTCATCGCTTCACTATCTATAGCCTTAACCTCCTTTGAGAGTTTATGGGTATACTTCTTGAGAAAGAAGTTTGCAAGCTCAGGGATATCCTCCTTCCTATCCCTTAGAGGAGGTATCTTTATATTGATAACATTGAGGCGATAATAAAGGTCCTGCCTGAATTCTGTTTTTTTTACAAGCTCACTGAGGTCCCTGTTTGTAGCCGTGATGACCCTTACATCTGCCTTTAAGGTCTTGTTACCTCCCACCCTTCTGAACTCCCCGGAATCGAGAAATCTCAATAGCTTGGCCTGTAGGCTCAGGGGCATCTCTCCTATCTCATCGAGGAATAGTGTTCCTTTATCTGCAACCTCGACTATGCCGTATTTTGTTTGAAAGGCGTTTGTGAAAGCACCTTTTTCATGACCAAACAGTTCTGATTCTATAAGGTTTTCAGAAAGGGTGGCACAGTTAAGGGCTATGAAGGGATTCTCGTTTCTCCTGCTATAACGCCATATCAGATTTGCTATGAGTTCCTTGCCTGTCCCACTTTCTCCGTAGATAAATACAGTTGAATCGGTCGGGGCTATCTTCCTGACCATATTGAAGACCTCTTCCATCTGTCTCGACTTGTAAACAAAATCCTGTGGCGACTCCTTTCTTATGAGTTCCTGCTGTAATTGTTGATTCTTCATCTTCAGTCTTCTGTATTCGTAAGCCCTGTTGATTATTATCATAAGTTCATCAAGTTTGTATGGCTTTGTAAGATAGTCATAGGCACCGTTCTTCATAGCATCCACGGCTGTTTCAACCGTTGCCCTACCTGTAAGAACAATTATGGCAGGAGCAGAAGGGTCTCGCATCATATTCTTCATAACCGTTATACCATCCGTTCCTGGCATCACTATATCGAGAAGAACCACATCAAATAAATCATGGGTCACAAGACTAAGGGCACTGTCTCCATCATGGGCAACTTCGACCGAGAACCCTTTTCTCGTTAGTTCCTTTTTCAAGAGCCTTCTAAAAGGCTCTTCATCATCAACTACCAGAACCTTTATCATTTCCTGCACCCTTAAATCTTATCTTAAAGGTAGTCCCTCTTCCCTCCCTGCTTTCGACGCTTATACTTCCTCCGTGTTCCTCAACAATCTTGTGACAGATAGCAAGACCAAGCCTCGTGCCTTCACCAATCGGTTTTGTGGTAAAAAAGGGATCAAAGATCCTATCGATTATCTCCTCTGATATGCCAGTACCTGTATCCCTTATCAATACCTCAACCATCTCTCCTTCGACCTCAGAATTATCAACCCCTGTCTCAATAGTAATATTGCCTCCTTCTGGTGTAAAGTATAGGGAATTTATTACTATGTTCAGGAAAAGCTGTCTCAGACTCCCTGGATTTCCATATATCTTTGGAACTGGATCACCTAATTTAAGTTCTATGTTATGTCTTAATCTCACTGCTCTATGGTTGATAAGAAGTATTACCTCCTTAATAAGCTCATTAATATCAAGCTTCCTGAAGGTTGTCCCGTGAGGACGGAAAAACTCAAGAAGGCTTCTCAATATCTCCTTACAGCGGAATATCTCCCTGTGAATGGTTTCGAGGTATTCAGGGAAATCTGCAAAGGCATCGATTGAGGTAAGTCCCTTATCGTGGCACCTATCGAGAAGTGCCTCGGCATAACCAGCTATTATGCCGAGAGGGTTATTAATCTCATGGGCTATACCAGCAACGAGTGTGCCGAGAGAGGCGAGCTTATCAGCCCTTATCAACTGCTGTTCGAGGATTTTCTGGGAAGTTACATCCTTAAGATAATGAACCATGGCATATAGATTCCCGTCATCATCAATGAGGGGATATATCCAGGAATGATAGATACTCCCACCTAAGCCCTTAAGTTCCTGAAAGGATGGCCTCTTCGTTTCAACCGTCTCGGAACATATACATCCCTCCGATCTGATTCCAATCCTGCTGAGAATCTCTCTACAGTGTCTCCTCGTATTTCCTCAAAATAAAATCTCTTCGAAATAGATGTAAGATTATATGCTGAATCCCCTTGGTAAAGAAGGATGATAACGGAAGGAGGGCGTAGCCCG
>JBKBUB010000069.1:0-7413 GCA_046290925.1 Thermodesulfovibrionales bacterium
TCCAGCATTTTCATCGTTTTTCTACATTTCTTATTTTTGGATTCCCGCCTTCGCGGGAATGACCTGTTTTCATGATAAGTTTTTTATAGTGAGTTAGTCCCTAAATCACTTGAGTCTAACTCACTAATTTAACTCACTTGCATACTAATTCAGTGATTGGTTATAGTCAGGTAGCCTGAGATCAATATCATTGACCCACCGATAAATGTTCTCAGGCTTATGACCTCATCGAGAAAGACATAGCCAAGGAGTATTGCACAAACAGGCTCAAGATAGCCGAGTATAGCTGCCCTGTTTGCGGTAACAGTTCTAATACCCCTGAAATAGAGCAGAGGTGCTACAGTCGAATGTACAATACCCATCACTGCCACAGCCCAGAGTCCCTGTGCTATTGTATTGTTGTAGCTCGAGAAGGGAAATAATATGAATGCGATTATGGTATTCTGTGCAAAGGTGAGAACGAGGGGATGGTAATTCTGCGCAAGGACCCTGAAGGTGATTACAATAAAGGCGTAGGCTATACCAGAGATGAGACCAGCGATTATACCCCTGGTATTTTTATCCCCTGCGAGGATGAGATTCATCAGATCCTTTGCCGACATATTAAGCATGATCCATAATCCTGCTGTGGATACAATGACGGCTATAGCCAACCTGAGAGTCAATCTCTCTTTCAAAAATATAGGTGCCAGTAATGCAACAAATATAGGAGCGGTATAATGGGTAAGGACGGCGTTTGCAACCGTTGTATTTTTGTAGGAATAAAAAAAGGAATAGGAATTTATCAGGCTTAATGGACCGAGTATTAGGAGAGGGACAAGGTGATTTTTTGATGGAATATGTCTCCTCAGGTCTCTTTTAAGAAAGAGTGAGCCTGCTATTACTACGGAGACTATGGATGAGAAGAATATAAGTGAATGAACCGCAATGCCTGAGAGCCTTATCACGACTCCAAGAGAGCTCCAGAGGAATATGGCGGTAAGAATGTAAAACATCACCCATCACCTATCACCCATCACCTCCAATTGTTTTAATACGAAGTTTCTGATCTCTTTATGAGAAGGCATATCTATTTGATATTTCCCGTTGTCCATCACTGGTATTAGGATATCCTCAAAAGTCCCTCCACAGTCACAACTGTAGACCCTTTCATCTAAGGGCACTATCAGCCCCTTCTGACAACCACTGCACCTCAATACCCTTTTACTCCCTGACCATTTCCCCCTCTTTGCAATTGCCTTGCCCTCTACCTCCATTATGTCCATGGCGTAATCAACGACAGGCGCGTTGCTTATCGATGTCCCGATTCCATAACCATCAACTAAGGGGTTGAGGACAGGGATGTCTTCCTCATGGATCCCGCCACTTACAAAGAATTTTATATGTTCGTAACCCCTCAGGTTAAGTTCCCAGCGACACTCCTCGAGTATACGATAAAAGTTCCCTCTCCTCGATGAAGGAGTATCGAATCTAACAGCAAAGAGTCTCTCACCCATTGCCTCGGCAACATTGAGACACTCGAATTTTTCATCGAGGAATGTATCGATTAGGGCCACCCTCTTAAATTTAGGCTCAAGCACCTCATCATAGGCCTTAATAGCCTCAACAGTTGAACCCATACAGATTATTAAGGCGTGGGGCATAGTTCCCATTGGATCCTCACCGATGACCTCCCCTGATTTGACAACAGCCACGCCATCACAGCCACCTATAAAAGCATTCCTCTCAATCATAGGAGCAAGAATAGGATGCATCCTTCTTGCACCAAAGCTAATCACAAGTCTGTCACCTGCGAGCTTTTTAAATCTTGCTGCCTTTGTTGCAACACCTGAGGCCTGGCATATTAATCCTAAGATTGCAGTCTCATAGACGCAGAAGTCTTGATACCTACCCTCAATCTCCATAACAGGCTCATAGGGATAAAATATCGTCCCTTCCCTCATTGCCCTGAGTTTTACAGGGAGATTCTTTACAAGATGTAGGACCTCTTCAAGGCCAGCAAATATAGCCCATGGCCATTCATCAGGAAGGCTCTTTGCTATAAATTCTGCTCTTACAACAGGGTTGATCCCTTTAGCCTTAAGGATCCTGAGAGTTCTCTCAAAATAAACGTCCGTAATCTTTCCATTGATAATATCCCGTGGGTCTGCTGTGTGAAACATAGGCACCTCCTAAAAAACTCTATAATTTTAGCATAGAACATTGGGAAAGAGAATGTCAGAATTATGCGGCATTGTTTTCAAACATGTTATTATATAAAAATGAAAAAGGGGAAGAATAAGAAACTTATCTACCTTCTTTTCCTTTCTCTGATCCTGTCTTTAACACCAGAAATCCTTGATTTTGACGGATTCCTTTCCTTGAATGCTGCTGATATGTCGGACCTTACATATCAGGGGACTCATATCCTGACCCATGGAGCACTCGATGAACTCTCGAAGGTTTTTGAAAAGAGGTATGGCAAAAGGATGTTTATAAAAGGCGGAGGCTGTACTGATGGGATTGTAGCTGTGACAAAGAAGGGCTTTGACATGGGAGGGGTCTGCTGCCCGTTAAACCAGAATATACAAAAGCAGGATAACCTGATTCCTAACAGGATTGCTATAGATATAAAGGCCGTAATAGTAAACCCGTCAAACCTGATAGGCAATATTACAATGAAGGAACTTTCTGAGATTCATTCGGGCAGTATCTCTAACTGGAAGGCTGTTGGAGGCGCTGACAGGCCTATAGCACTTATTTACAGGGATCATTGTAGGGATATGTCTGAGCCTGTCAGGGATATTCTCGGCATAAAAAGGCTGTCAAGGAAGGCCATAGTTGTTCAAACCGATAGGGAGGTGATTGAATATGTCGAGAGATTTCCTGCTGCCATAGGAATAACGAGCAGGATCTTTGCGGAGGGTGCAAAGGTAAAGATTATCAAGGTTGACGGTATAGATCCCACACCTGAAAATACAGAAAAAGGCCTTTATAGGCTTAGGGGAGACCTTTATTTGGTTACAAAAGGAAGACCATCGGGTTGGACAAAGACTTTTCTGGAATTCGTTTTGAGTCCAGAGGGTCAGACCATAATAGGTAAAAAATTCGGAAGGGTGAGATGAGGACATGGCAGAGATTATCTATAAGATATAAGATTGTTTTCATTATATTTGCTATTATTATTCTGATCACTGTAACGACCCTTCCTGTAGTAGCGAATCTGATAAAGGATGCCCTGACAAGACAACAGCAGGCTCATCTTAAAAGTGTCAGGAATCTTGTGGCAAAGCTCTTAGATGATTATGAGAGCAAGGTTACTAACTATACTAAACTCTTCAGCAACGACAAAGAGATTAAGGATACACTTTTTTATTATTCAGAACTTTCGGGAGAGAGGGTTCACCCTCTCAGGGCTGTCTCGAGACTCTTTCATTCCTTTGATATTAGTTCTATTGAATTATGTGATTCTGAGGGAAGGGTTGTTGCAACTGCTGAGGAACCCGAGAGGTTTGACAATGACAGGGCAAAAGACCCTTTGATACATAATGCCCTTCAGGGGAAAACTGGTTCGGGCATAGAACTTACTGAAAGAGGTTTTATGATCAAGGCAACGGCGCCAATCTATTACAATGATAATCAATTGATAGGCACTATAACATCAGGAATACTTATTGATGAAAGCCTTCTTCAGAAGATAAAGGGATTGAGTGATACAGAGATCGTCATTACCGACAAAAGAGGCGAGGTGGTTGCATCTACCTATCACTCGTTACAGGCCACAGGCCACGGGTCACTCACGGGGCGGGCAAGGGATCTAAATGATATCCTTTTTTCGGACAATCGAGATGATTTTCAGCTTATTAAGCTCTCCTTAAAAGGCATTTCTGAAGATGTAATAGGTGATATGTATATCCTCAAGGAGAATCATCTTCCACAGTTAATAGCAAAGGCATACCTTGCCCTTTTTGCCCTTTTCTTCCTCATAACCTCTATTTCAAGTGTCATTGTCTTTATGGTATTAAAAAGGCTCACATCTCCAATCATCAAGCTAAGGGAAGGAGCGGAGCGGATAGGTAAAGGGGATTTTAGATACAGGATAGAGGCGAGATCAGGGGATGAGCTTGGTGAACTTGCAGAGGGGTTTAACAGGATGGCTGAAAATCTTGAGAGATTGCAGGAGATAGAGGAAAGGCTCAACCATTCCGAGAGACTCGCCTCCATCGGAAGGTTTGCGGCAGCAATTGCTCATGAGATCAATAATCCTGTTGGTAATATCATAGGACTTGCCAAGCTGATGAAAAGGGATGTAAATGATGATGGCTTAAGAGCCGACCTTGAAACTATTATAAGTGATGCTGATAGATGTGGCAGGATAATAAAGGACCTCTTGATTTATTCGAGGCAATCAACTCCGAAAAAGGAGAGGGTGTCGCTGGGGGATTTAATTAAAGAAACTGTGAATTCATCTCGAAAGATGCTCGACTCAAAGAGGATAGAGATAGCTTACGATCTGAAGGGCGATTTACCTCATATAAATGCAGATCCACTCCAGATCAGTCAGGTTCTCCACAACATTATTCAGAATTCAATACAGTCGATTGAGTCTGAAGGCCTTATCACTGTAATGGCCACGAGGTCCGGAAATGAATGGGTTGAGATCTCTGTTAAAGACACAGGTTGTGGAATCGATGAAGAGATAAAGGACAAGATATTCTATCCCTTCTTTACCACAAAGAAGGTGGGTGAAGGGACTGGCCTGGGTCTTGCTATCAGCTATAGCATTATCCAGAATCACGGAGGAGAGATCTCTGTGGAAAGTAAAAAAGGAGAGGGCAGTAAGTTTGTGATAAGACTGCCCTTGGATTAATGGAAAGGCCTGTAAGGATATTAGCTATTGATGATGAGGAGACGATGCTCAGGATACTGAAGAGGTCTCTTGAGCCTGAGGGATATTCTGTTGAGACTTATCTAAGGGCAGATGAGGCATTAAGGAGGCTTGAGTCAGAACCTGTAGATGTTGTGATAACCGATCTCATGATGCCTGACACAGACGGTTTCAGGGTGATAGAGAGGGTACGGACAGTTGATCAAAACATCATGATTATAGTCGTTACCGCCTATTCATCGGTTGAATCTGCTGTTAAGGCTATTAAGACAGGAGCCTACGACTTTATACCAAAGCCCTTTGATCCTGAACATCTCCTTATCATAGTCAGGAGGGCTATCGAGGCGCGAAATCTGAGATTAGAAAACATAGGCTTGAAAAGACGACTTGATGGGACCGACAAAGAGATTATTGGCAATAGTGAGGCAATGAGATATGTCTTTTCAATGATAGAGAAGGTCAAAGACACTGATGGCACAGTTCTCTTGATCGGGGAAAGCGGTGTTGGAAAGGAGTTGGTAGCTAAGGCAATCCATTCGGGAAGCAAAAGAAGAGAACATCCTTTTATCCCGATAAATTGCGGTGCCTTGCCTGATGAACTTCTCGAATCAGAACTCTTTGGATACGAGAAGGGGGCCTTCACAGGTGCGGTAAGCAGGAAGATAGGTCTCTTTGAGGCTGCAGATAAGGGAACGGTCTTTCTCGATGAGGTCAGCAGCATAAGCCCTATGATGCAGGTTAAGCTATTAAGGTTTCTTCAGGAGAGGTCTTTTATGAGGCTCGGAGGGAGGGATTTGATAAGTGTTGATTTGAGGGTAATAGCTGCTACAAATGAAGACCTCAAAGAGTCTGTTGATAAGGGCTACTTCAGAAAAGACCTGTATTACAGACTTAATGTGATACCAATAGAGATACCGCCGTTAAGAGAGAGGAAAGATGATATTCCTATCCTCATAAGGCACTTTATCAGGAGATTTTCGATGAGGATGCACAGGAATATCACGATTACAAGGGATGCAGAAGAGGCCCTTTTAAAATATCGATGGGAAGGCAATGTGAGGGAACTTGAGAATCTTATAGAAAGGGCGATAACGATAACGGATGACGACACGATCGGGCTTGATGACCTTCCTCCTGAGATACTGAAAGATAAGGAGGAACCTGAAGGAAAGACAACCCCTTATCCCGATGACCTCACGCTCGCTGAGGTCGAGAGGCTTCATATAAAGAGTATACTGAAGGCGACAGAGGGCAACAAGAGCAGAGCAGCAAGGAAACTTGGAATCGACTACACCACCCTATTGAGAAAATTGAAGTCAATGGGAATAGGGGAGGTATAGCAAAATACCATTTTATTGTAATTTGCCATAGCATCCTGCCTTAATTATTGAAGATTCAGCGTCTTCTAAAATTAAATTTATAAAGTAAATATATAAAATGATTCAATTCACTGATATTTTAGCTGGAGGTTGTGGGCATAATAGTTGCTTATCACAAAGAAAAATCCATAAGGGGGTGAGAATAAGATACACATCATGTGAGGGTAACGGTTCATGGTATTTGGATGGTATCTCTAAAACTGAGTAAAAACTAAGATTCAAAGGGAGGTTAGAATGAGTTTAAGAGGAAAGGGTCTAAGGAGCATTGCAATTGTTATCTCGTTTACGCTGGTTGCGTTAGCCCTTTATTTTTTCTCTGCACCAGCAAAGTCAACAGCAGAGAGCAAGAGCAAGGTATATAAGGGAACAGTATATTCTGCAACGCGTGGTGGACACATGGTCTTTACCACCATCACGATTGACGGAGAAAGGGAGATGGTCTCGGGCTCTGTCGCTGGAAGACTGCCAATGCCCAATAATGAACAGGCCGATGCAATCGAGATGTCTCCTGATTACAAGTATATCTATTATCCAACCTGGGATACGAGCACACTCTATGTCATTGATATAAGTAACAGGATGAACCCCAAGGTTGTTGCAGAAAAAAAGGTCTTTGATAAGCCAACGAGGTTCTGCGGTAGTCATTACGGCCCAGACGGGCGGTTATATCTGAGTTCAATGGCCCAGGGAGATGTCCATGTCTTTGATGTAAAGAATCCAGTAGATCCAAAGCTTATGGATAGGATTTACAAAACTACCTATCTATGTGGCGTCCAGGTGCTTGAAAATGGTAAGTATGTCTGGACATCAGACATGAAAGACCACAAGATCTATGTATACGAGGCTGCAACGGGGAAAAGGATAAAGGAGATAGAGACAGGCAGGAAGGAGTTCCTCCACAGGGCAAGGCTCAGTCCTGATGGTAAACTGCTCTATCAGGCCTCAACCGGTGCGGTAGCAGGACAGCCTGCTGATGGAAGATTCTATGTGGTAGATACAAAGAAGATGAAGGTTGTTGACACCGTTGTCTTTGGCGAGGATTACGACGTGCATGATGTGGCTACTACACCTGATGGAAAGTATGCAATAGCGGCGGTCAGAAGGGTGCCGACAAAGGATTATAAAGACTCTGAATACATCGTTGTGAACATGCAGACTAAGAAGGTT
>JBKBUB010000006.1:0-15518 GCA_046290925.1 Thermodesulfovibrionales bacterium
CCGCAGTTTTATGAGGATGTAAGATTCCTACAATTCCTCGGTGAATTTTCAATGAGACATCCATTATGGGTGATTGCATCCCTTCAGGAATGGATAGAGGAGACGGGTCATATATCATCAAGTATATTCAACAGGATTAAGGACAGGTATCCATTGAGGATAAACCTCACATCCTCTCACATTGAGGATATTATTGACCAGAGGCTTATTAAAAAGAAGGAAGGTTCAGAAGGGATAATAAGGTCTGTCTTTGATGAATTAAAGAGATTTTATCCGCATCTTGAGCTCAAGTTTGACAGGTTCAAAAAGACCTATCCGCTTCATCCCTTTACAACCCGATTCCTCACAGGCCTTACGAGGGTCTTTTCACAACACAGAGGTGTTATTCAGTTTGTGCAATCAGAGGTCCTTAAGAGGCTTGATGAGCCAACTGACTCACTCATAACACCTGATGCGATCTTTGACCATTTCCTTGACAGGATAAGGGAGATACCAGAGACCTCCTCTCTTGTAAGGGTTGTCTATGAGTATTACAGAAATAACCTTCCCTCTATCTTTAATAACCCCCAGCAGAAGGAGATTGCAGAGGCATTGATAAAGATATTGATCCTCACAGAGATCTCTCCCCTTGAAAAGCGAAAGACCATAAAGGATATGGCAGAGATACTCCTTAAAAAGATAAGCACTATTACAGACAGGATAAATTACGACTATATCAAGAATACCCTTGAGAGCCTTGTTGCACACCAGATGTATATAATGAAGGATGGAGAGACCTATTTTATTGATATAGCTCAGGATGAGGGCATAAGGCTCAAGGCTAAGGTTAAGGCTATCCGTGAGAGGTTTACTGATAAGGATTATCTATTCAACGAGATTGCAAACCTTATATCCCTTCCCTATCTTCCACTCAAAGAGATTAAGGATGGAAAGAGATACAGGTTTAAATGGCAGAATAGCATAAGGGAGTGTATTGTATTATTATCAACCGAGGTAGATAGTGATAATATAGAGAGATTTGCTGATGGCATAAAAAAGAGGGTTGATGGCTATCTTATAATCCTCTCGCCTATTCACTCCTTCAACTATTCACCCATTCACCTATTCACAGACTCTGCTATTTACTCCTCCATCCTCTTTTGGCAACCAAGGGCACTTACCGAGGAAGAGACATTATTCATTGAAGAGCATATAGCCAGGAATATGCTTATAAATGAATTTCCCTCCCTTAAAGGAGAAATGAAGACATCTGATTCCCTCTTCAGGGATACTATAACAAAGGCATATTTTGAAGGTAGGGTCTTTTCAGCCCAGGGAAGAGACTTAATGAATATAAATGACATGGGTTATCTTCCTATGGAGAAGCTTTTAAGCCACCTCTTTGATACACCCATGAGGGGTCTATATCCAAACCATGAAAAGATAATGCCCCGAATAGATATATATTCATCCTATCATATAAACAGCCTCTTTAACCAATTTATAAAACAGGGAAGGCTCACTATTGAAGAGGCGGAAAAGAAAGGGCTTATGCCTTACATCAAAGGTCTCTTAGACCCCCTTGGGCTTGTTACCAAAAAGGGTAGCACCTATACACTCCACATGGCACCTGAAAACGAGGTTATCTCTTATATACTCAACCTGATTGCTCAGGAACATGACCTCTACAAGATAAGAATGAATCTTAAGAAATCTCCCTGGGGACTCATGGATGACCAGATAGACCTCATCGTTTCATCTCTTATTGTATCAGGCTATCTCATACCCTATGGAAGAGATGGGGCAATAGAACTCAAGGATATTAACCAGCTTTCATCAGGAGATATTATAAGCCTCAAACAGGGAAAGGCCATTGACCCTGAGCTTATCTCTGCCATACCAAGAGGTAGATTCATATGGGGAGATATAGAGACAGCACCAACACCCTCAACAATTAAGGCAATGTGGAAAGAGGCATCACAATTCATCCGTAGATATAGAAAGGTTATGGAAGAACTTCAGACAATGATCAATAGATACAGGGAGTATTCAATCTTCAAATTTCTCAGTATAGACACTCCTCTTTTAAACAGGCTGTCTTTTTTTGTCCATTCCACGGGCCTCAATATCTCTCCTGAAGAGGGCATAGAGAGGTTTCTCCTTTTTCTTAAAGATAATGAGGACATGGATACACAGGTCTCATATACAGAGAGGCTTTATAAATTCTTTGATGAGGAGTTTCAGCTTATTAATAAATACTATATTTATCTAACCCATCCATCCCTTAAGACAACTGGTGAGATCGAGGCCCTAAAGGAATCCCTCATTGCAAAGATCCAGGAATCTCTTGAGAAACTTTCTGATCTTGAATATGTAAGACAGGAATGGACGAGATTTTATGACCTCTATACCACTACTTATAAGGATAGCCATGATAGATATTACGAATCACCAATCTTCAACTTAAAAAAAGAGATTGAGGACTCTCAAAGGGCCAAGACATTGAGAAAGATTTCCCATCTTGTCTCATCCATAACCTTTGACAAGGAGTGGTGGGAGATAAAAAGGGGTATTGATAGCCTGCCAGAGAGATGTAATGCAGACCTGAATCAGGAGCTATTTATTAATCCAGCCTGTAGATGTGGTTTTCAGATAGGGATGGAGCCACCTCCTTTTGAACTTGATATAACAGGTGCCTGTGAAGAGGGTATAAGGAATTTCCTAAGGACTATTCAGTCTCCTGAAAATAGGGAAAAGATTGATTCCACTATAACAGGTTTAAGCCTTTCAGGTAAAAAGGACATCTCCCAGAGGCTTCTTCAAATCCTCAGCATAAATACCGAAAAGGCGAATATAAATCATATATTATCCCTTCTTGATGAACCTGTCCTTCAGGAGATAGAGAATGCCTTTAAGGGAAGATGGAAGATCAAGGAAGTCAGTCTTGAAGACCTGATTGAGAAGATTAAGGGAAGGAGATTCAGGCATGAGGAGTTAAAGAGACTAATCCTGAGCTGGATTGGAGAGGATACAGAATCTATCATCCACGTGATAGGCATGGATAAAGGTGGATTTATAGGAGAAGACCTGGCAATCTACGGGATTGAGGGGAAGAAGGCAGAGATGGAATTGATTAATGCAGCCACTGATAGCGAGGCACTCATGAAGGTCTTTGACAGTATTAATCTAAGGAGTTTTGATACATCGGAATTATTGAATCTCCTTCAAAAGGAAAAGAATGATTATATGAAGAAAAGGCTCAGGACTGAAGTTTTTGAAAGGTTATGGAACGCAGGTATAGGGGATATAGATTTAAATGCCATTAATGACTTGCCATTAAGCCAGGCATTAAGGGCAATATCCCTTATTAAAGATTTAGAAAAACACAGTGGAATCAAGGTCTTTGTAGATGCCTTAGCCCCTCTGTCAATCCTCCTGGAAGGACTACTTTATGAAAACATAAACAACAAACTCATTGATGATGAAATCTTGCAAGGGCTTTACAATAACTATATATCCCTTCTGAAAGAGTACTCAAAAAGGCCTGATAGATATGAGGGTGCAAAGGATATTGAGTATGTAAAGGAGAGGCTCTCAGGGAATGTTATAGTTATGGATGGGCTGAGATATGACCTCTGGCTTATCTTCAAGGATATAATGCTCAACGAAGGCTGGAGAATAAAGGAGGAGGTCTTCAGGATTGACTCTCCATCAACAACCTCTAATTTTAGGGATGCCCTCGGAATAGGAAAGGAGGCTGGTACGCTTAATGGAAGGAGTTATTCTATCCTGAAGGTAGCAGAAAGGGATATAGGAAAGAGGAATCTAAGGAGATTTCTCAAGGATAGCCAGGACATTAAATTTATTTACTTTAACTTTATTGATACAAAGATTCATGGCTCTACCATTGACCTCTATCCTCTTTATGAGATAATAAAGAAGGAGTTCATAACAGGTATCATCCCTATCCTAAAAGAGATAGGTTCTTTTTATCTTATCTCAGACCATGGTTTCACAGACACAAAGGAACTAAAGGAAAGGTATAGCCATGGCGGTAGAGATTTATGGGAAACCATATTGCCCTTCGCTGAGACAAGAATCTGATTATAAAAATGACGAATGAGGTCTTTGAAAGGATAAAGACAGTCTACAGGCGCATCTGTCATGCCTCAATGAGGGCAGGGAGGAACCCGGAGGAGGTTAAACTCGTTGCGGTAACAAAGACTGTTGATGTTGAAAAGATTATGGAGGCAATTAATGCTGGTTTGAGGGTCTTTGGTGAGAACAGGGTTCAGGAGGCACAGAAAAAGATTCATGATATGAGAGCCAGGATTCAAGATTCAAAGATCGAGTGGCATCTTATAGGCTATCTTCAGAGGAATAAGGCAAAGTATGCTGTTCAACTCTTTGATTTGATTCACTCGGTAGATTCTATAGGTCTTGCAGAGGAATTGAACAGACAGGCAGAGAAGATAGGCAAGACCCAGAGGATACTGATCCAGGTGAAGCTATCTGAGGAAGAGACAAAACATGGAATTAATGAAGAAGATCTCATTTCGCTCATTGAGAGAATAAAGTCCCTTAAAAATCTAAGGTTAGAGGGTTTCATGACTATACCACCTTATTTTGAGGACCCTGAGATGGTAAGACCCTATTTCAGGAGATTAAGAGAGTTAAGAGATGCTATTAACTCTTCACACATCACACGTCACCCATTACAGGAGTTATCAATGGGCATGTCTCATGACTTTGAGGTTGCTATTGAGGAGGGTGCAACAATGGTAAGGATTGGAACGGCTATATTCGGTGAGAGAAGAAAGGAGGAACATTTTTAAAACACCTTGTTGAATGGAAAGACACGCAGGCAATACTTTTCAATGGTATAGCTATAGCCCTTGTCTCAGCATCCCTCATAGCCTTCAGCCTCTTTGGTGGTAAAGATTAAACCCAAATGATGCAAAAATTAGCCTGATATTTGGTGAATTGGTTAATAGGTGAAGTGGTAAATAGGCTATAGCCTATATTTGAGCCCCGCACCCATCCCAGACAGAACGCAAGGAGGAGAGGCACGCCCTTACTCTCTGGGATGGGTGCGGGACAGCCTCTGAATTTATGCAACATTAAGGTAAAAATATGCCCTGGCACCAGAAAGATATAAAGGAAATCCTTGATGACCTTAGAACAAGCCTTCAAGGTTTGTCTCCCCAGGAGGCACAGCAAAGGCTTGCAGAATACGGTCCGAATGAATTAAAAGAAAAAAAGAAGAAGACCCCAGTCGTGATGTTTCTTGACCAGTTTAAGGACTTTATGATACTCGTCCTTATTGCTGCTGCCATCGTATCAGGAATTATTGGGGAACCTTCTGACACAATCGCCATTATCATAATTGTTGTTCTCAATGCTATTATTGGCTTTGTCCAGGAATATAGGGCTAAAAAGGCGATGGCTGCACTTAAGAAGATGTCAGCACCTGGGGCACTTACTTTGAGGGATGGTATTATTACAAGCATCCCTGCCTCTGAGGTTGTACCAGGAGATATCGTGATCTTAGAGGCAGGTAAGATTGTTCCTGCTGACATGAGGCTCATTGAGGTTGCACAGTTGAAGATAGAAGAGGCTGCATTAACAGGTGAGTCTGTGCCTGTAGAGAAACACACCCGACCATTACAGGATGAGCACCTTCCCCTCGGTGACAGAAGGAACATGGCATATAAGGGAACATTTGTGACCTATGGTCGTGGTTTAGGCGTAGTCACAGAAACAGGAATGAACACAGAGATAGGCAGGATCGCCACAATGCTTCAGGAAGAGGAGGAGGTAAAAACACCCCTTCAGAAGAGACTTGCTGTTTTCGGGAGAAAACTTGCCATTGCAGTCTTGGCTATTTGTGTGATTGTCTTTGTTGTTGGCCTTTTGAGGGGAACTGAGCCCTTACTAATGCTTCTCACCGCTATATCCCTTGCGGTTGCAGCAATCCCCGAGGCCCTTCCAGCAGTTGTGACTATATCACTTGCCCTTGGTGCAAAGAAGATGGTGAAGCAGAATGCCTTAATAAGGAAACTTCCTGCTGTAGAAACCCTCGGCTCCGTCACATACATATGCTCTGATAAGACAGGGACGCTTACATTGAATAAGATGACGGTTGAGGAGATATGGGTATATGGTGAAGAGGTTTACAGGCTTGAGGCTGAAGGCTTCAGGCTGAAGGACATTTCCGTCTCTTCACCACTTCCCCAACTTATGACAGCCCTTGCCTTAAGTAATGATGCACAGATAGATTCATCGGGTAATATCATCGGCGACCCCACGGAGGTTGCCTTATATCAAATTGCGAAGGAAAATGGATTTGATAAGGCAATCCTCGAAAAGGCCTTCCCGAGGGTTGTAGAGATACCCTTTGACTCAGACAGGAAATGCATGACGACTGTTCATAGAACAGCAGAGCAGCAGAGCAACAGAGCAGCAGCGATAGCTAATTATGTGTCTTTTACAAAAGGTGCAGTTGAGGTATTAATTGATAAGGCAGATAATATCCTGACATCTGAAGGAATAAAGGCGGTAGATAAAAATGAAATTCTTAAAATAGGCGAGAAGATGGCTGCTGATGGACTTAGGGTCCTCGGAATTGCAACGAGAAACTGGGATTCAGTGCCTGATGAAATATCACCTGACAATATAGAAAGAGGTCTCACCATTATAGGTCTCGTGGGCATGATTGACCCACCAAGGGAAGAGGCGTGGGAGGCTGTGGGATTATGTAAGGTGGCAGGGATTAAGCCAGTGATGATAACAGGCGATCACCCATTGACTGCAAAGGCGATAGCAAAGAGAATTGGTATTATTGAGGATGATTCAAAGTCCATTATAACGGGAAGAGAACTCGAAAGATTATCACTCAAGGAGTTTGAAGAAAGGGTTGAGCATATAAGGGTCTATGCCCGCGTTGCACCGGAACAGAAGCTGAAGATCGTAAAGGCCCTTCAGGATAAGGGACAGTTTGTTGCCATGACAGGCGATGGAGTCAATGATGCCCCGGCCTTAAAGAGGGCAGATATTGGCATCGCCATGGGTGTGACAGGTACGGATGTGGCTAAAGAGGCAGCACACATGATATTACTCGATGACAACTTTGCCACCATAGTGAAGGCAGTCAAAGAGGGAAGGAGGATATTTGATAATATAAGAAAATTCATCAAATACCTTCTGACCACAAATTCTGGCGAGATATGGACATTGTTCCTTGCCCCTCTCGTTGGGTTACCAATCCCCCTGCTGCCGATTCATATACTCTGGATAAATCTCATGACCGATGGCCTTCCTGCCTTAGCTCTATCTGTCGAGCCCGAGGAAGGGGATGTCATGAAGAGACCACCGAGACACCCTAAGGAGAGCATATTTGCTCATGGTCTCGGTGCACATGCAGTATGGATTGGCTTATTAATGGCCGCTATCGTGCTTTCTGTTCAGGCATGGTCTATTAAGACAGGACATGCCCACTGGCAGACTATGGTCTTCACAGTGTTGTGTCTAACCCAACTCGGTCATGTCCTTGCGATACGGTCAGAGAGGGAGTCACTCTTTAAGATCGGACTTTTCTCAAATCCTTACCTCCTCGGCGCAGTCCTTTTCAGTTTTATATCCCAGATGGCAACGATATATATTCCCTTTCTCAACCCTGTATTCAAGACAGAACCTCTCACACTCAAGGAACTGATCATCACCCTGTTACTCTCCTCAATTGTGTTTTTTGCTGTAGAGATAGAAAAATATGTTAGGAGAAGGGTGGGGGGCCTCCCTGGGGATTAGGAGGCCCTTCGGGGGGATTAAGCCTCGGGAGATACCTTTCTTAAAAAGGTGGGAATATCAAGAGAATTTTCGTAATTTATTATGTCTGTAGACAAAGGTTTTGTAGTGATATCCTTAATAAGTGTCTTTGCCAGAACCTTTTCAGAGGCCTTCAGACCTGAAGATTCTCTCATCGGTGACCACTTATTGACCTTTGGCAACTCAACCTTTTCTTTCTTTTCCTCAAATCCCGTGGCAATGACAGTAATCCTTACCTCGTCTTCTATATCAGGATTGATAACCGCTCCGAATATGATATTAGCACCTTCATGAGCTGAATCATATATTATTGATGCGGCATCCTGGACATCGCTCAGGGAGAGGTCGATCCCGCCCGTGATATTTATTAAGATACCTTTAGCACCTTCAATTGATGAGTCTTCTAAAAGTGGGTTAGTGATAGCCTTCTTTGCTGCCTCAACGGCCCCTCCCTCTCCTTTTCCAGTGCCTATCCCCATGACAGCCCTTCCTGTATTCTGCATTATTGTCTTAACATCTGCAAAATCGACATTTATAAGACCTGGCACAAGGATTATATCTGAGATACCTTGAATCGCCTGCTTCAATACATCGTTGGCAACCGCAAAGCCTTTAAGAAGAGGCGTCTTTTTATCAACAACCTGGGCGATTCTATCATTTGGAATGACAATAAGTGTGTCCACATTATTCTTCAATTCCTTTACGCCTGCCTCTGCATTGAGTGCCCTGATCTTGGCCTCATAAAAGAATGGTTTTGTTACTATGGCAACAGTGAGGGCTCCGAGTTCTTTGGCTATGCTGGCGACAACAGGGGCAGCACCTGTACCAGTTCCGCCTCCCATACCAGCAGTGATAAAGACCATGTCAGAGCCTTCTATGGCCTCGGCAATAATGGTTCTATCCTCCAGGGCGGATTGTTTGCCTATCTCAGGGTTCGAGCCTGCCCCCAGACCCTTTGTTATTGAAGCTCCTATCTGGATCTTATTCGGTGCAAGGGACATGGAGAGGACCTGGGTATCGGTATTTATTGCTATAAAGTCCACCCCCTGAAGGTTTGAGGCGATCATATTGTTGATAGCATTACCTCCAGCGCCTCCAACCCCGATAACCTTAATCTTTGCAATGTCTCCTTTTACGTCTTCGATCTCAAACATATCATCTCCTCCTTCTTATGGATTATTTATTTAGGAAACCTGTCACCCAGTCCTTCATTTTCTCTATGACATTAGCAGGCTTGATTAGGAAAGAGCTTGCTTCTTTATTCCAGTTCCCTTTTACCGAAACCTTACGCATGTCTGTATCTCCTGATTTCAGGCCAAGCTTAACAAGACCGAGACCCGTGGAATATATAGGATTTTTAAGGTCTCTGTCAGTTACATCATAGGGAATGCCTATCCTAACCTGCCGACCCAGTGTCTTCTCTGCAACTCGATCAATTCCCTTCAGGAGAGAAGTTCCACCAGTCAGCACCACTCTCTTTATATATGGTGGAAGTTTCTCCCTATTCTTATAACCTGAAAAAGTGACGATTTCCTTCTTTATGAGAGAAAAGAGTTCCTCACATCTAAGATAAACTATCTCGTATAACAGGTTTGACATTTGTTTGACTTTGCCCCTTATGTCTATCTCGTCGCAGGTTCCAACTAACCCATAGGCCTTTTTAACTTTTTCCGCCTCATCTACGGTTAAATCAAGACCTGTTGCTATATCATTGGTTATGTGATTACCGCCTATAGCGAGGGATGCCGTATGACGGAGCGCACCATCTCTAAAAAGTGCTATGTCAGTTGTGCCACCTCCAAGGTCTATCATTAATGTCCCCATATCCTTTTCTTCTTTAGAAAGGACCGCCTCGGCTGATGCAACAGGTTCGAGGACTATATCAGCAACCCTTACACCTGCTTCCTCACAACATCTGATCAAATTCTGAACTGGTGTTATCGCACCTGTTATTATATGGACCTTAGCCTCGAGCCTTTTCCCTTTTTTACCTAAAGGATCAATGATCCCGTTAACACCGTCAATGCTGAACGATGGTATTATCTGAAGAACCTCTCTATCAATAGGCACATAGGCCACGGCAGCCATATCAATAAGTCTTTCTATATCGTTCTCTGTGATCTCTCTCTCTCTTATCTCTAAAACTGAATAACCATTAAAACTCTTTATGTGACCACCGGCAATACCAACACAAGCAGAATCTATCTTTAACCTGCCCCTATCTTCTGCCTCCTTTAATGCCATAACAATAGATTTCGTTGTATCCTCTGCATCGACAACAATGCCTTTTTTCAGCCCCCTTGATTCAGAAGATCCAATTGTCAAAACCTTCAGTCCCTTTGTTGTTTTTGAACCTGCCACCACGCAGATCTTCGTCGTGCCCACATCAAGGCCAATCACCACATCGGATCGCATTGACTTAGTTTGGAAGTGCCCGAAATTGCTTCCGCGATTCTGCTCTTCCGCGCTCAAAAAAAGCACATCCATTATCTAACAACCTCTTTAACAGGTTTCACTATGACATTGTCAGAAAATCTAAGGTCGATGTATTCCACAGCCTGAGCCTTTTTTCTTATCTCATCCTCAAGTTCGAAGAGGTTCTCTATCTTTTTATCATAATTACCGTAACCAACCTTTATAAGTACTCCATCTATTAGCACCGACATGCTCTCCTTATCCCTGTTAGCAATAATCTCGACCCTGTTCCTCTCCTTTGCTATATCCTTATCCCTTAGTACCTTGGCAAGGTTAATTGCCTCGGTGAAGCTGTCTTTATTTTTGAATGGGTCAGACAATATTACAGGAAGAAATGGAATGGCCCCTCCTTTCAATTCCTCAAGAAGCCTGCCGTTGTCATCAATCAAGAAGGGCTTACCCTTCATCTCCAAGATTGCAAATGGTTTTGTTTCGAATACCCTTATCTTTAAGGTATCGGGGAAGTCTCTCCTTATGCTTACATTCGTGATCCACGGAGATTTCATTAGGTTCGTTTTAATAGATTTTGCAGAGATGTTTATCATGTCATTAAAACCGCCTTCATTACTGGTAATGCCTGAGAGGGTCTTCAATTCATTTTCAGAGATGTGTTTATTTCCGATAAACACTACCTTTCTGACAGGAAGGAACTCCTTCCCTAACTTGTGCAGACCATAACGCATAATCATTATCAACAACACAAAGGAAAGCAAGGCAAAAAGGCTTAAGGCCATAGGCTTAAGGCTTAAGCGCTTTAGCCCTTTGCCTTTAGCCCTTGGCCTGATTGAACTATGATTATCCCTCACCTATGCCTCCTGAACAATTGCATCCCTCAATATCTCTTCTATCAGGTCATCAAATTCTAAGTTCGATTGCCTCGCAATCTTTGGTAATAAACTCGTCTCTGTCATTCCAGGGATAGTATTAACCTCAAGAACATAAACATCTCCTTCTTTGCTCAGGATTGTATCGACCCTCGTGGCGCCTTTACATCCTAAGACAATGTGAGCCTTTAGACCGAAATCCTCAATCCTCCTGAGATCTTCGTCGGATATCTCAGGCGGGGATATGTATTCTGTCAGCCCTGGTGTATATTTCGCCTCATAGCTATAGAATGCCTTTTTTGGTCTCACCTCAATAGAACCGAGCACCCTGTTATTAAGTATTCCTACCTGGATTTCTCTTCCCTCTATATATTTCTCGATTATTATCTTCCTGCCAAGGCGGAAGGCTGAATCGAGAGCGGTATTGATCTCTTCTTCTGTTCTCACAATGCTTACTCCAATGCTCGAACCCTCCTTTGATGGTTTAATAACCCAGGGCATCTCAAAGGGACAGAAGGTGTGATCGAATATTTTCTCTACCCTCTCTTTCTCTGATAGGACTACAAAGGGTGGAACAGGGATACCATGATAAGTAAATATCTTTTTTGACGCCTCCTTGTCCATTGAGAGGGCAGAGGCCAATACACCTGATCCTGTATAAGGTATACCAAGGACCTCAAGAAGTCCCTGAATCGAGCCATCCTCTCCATAACCTCCATGGAGAACGAGAAAGGCAATTTCGACCCCTTCCCTTGAAAGGATGCCGCAGATGTCACGACCCACATCAATAGCCGTCACATTATAACCCTTCCTTCTCAAGGCATTATAAACAGCCATACCGCTTCTAAGAGAGACCTCCCTCTCAGCAGAATCACCTCCCATCAATACCCCTATCTTTTTCCCTGTCAGCATCAACCTAACCGACCCTTCCAATTATCCTTATCTCAGGTTCCAGTTCTATTCCACAGTAACTGAAGACCTTTTTCTTAACCTCATCCATAAGTGAGAGGAAATCCGAGGCCTTTCCCTTTCCCCTGTTTATAAAGAAGTTGGCATGCTGCGTGCTGACCACAATATCACCTCTTCCCATTCCCTTACAGCCTGCCTCATCAATAAGCCTGCCTGCCTTTAACCCTTCGGGGTTCTTGAAGACACATCCTGCTGACCGTAATGTGAGAGGTTGTTTTTCCCTCTTCTCTTCATGGAAGGAGTTTATCCTTTTAGCTACTTCCCGAGGGTCATCTCTTTTCAACCGTATTATTGCACTCAATACAATACCTTCTGGAATCTCTGACCCTCTGTATCTGAATCCGACCTCTTCCCTGTTTATGATCGAGATATTCCCTCTCAGATCCATTAAGGCGATAGATTCAATAACATCACCTATCTCCATTCCAAAGGAACCTGCATTCCCCTTAACTGCCCCCCCGAGGGTGCCCGGAATGCCAGCAAGTCCTTCAAGTCCTGACAAGCCTTCTTCCTTTGAGATATTGAGGAGTGATTGTAAAGAAGTGCCTGATTCTACAAATAACCTGACAACATCACTGTCCTCAATCACCTCTATCCTCTTAAGGGAAAGACTTGATATTACAACACCATCAATGCCACTGTCAGAGACTAATATATTACTTCCTCCACCAAGGGGAGTCACAGGTATGTCCTTATCAGAAAGATAGATGAGGATGTTTTTAAGGGATAGGACATCATCAGGGATAGCATAGATATCTGCCAGGCCACCTATCCTCAGAGTTGTATGAGAGGACATATCTTCATTCAGGCGCAGGTCTCCTTTAAAATAACCTTTGAGTTCCTTTAAGATGTCAATGTCGGTTTTCATGATTGTTCTATTCTTCTCAACAGTTCCTCTCCAACCTTCCATACATCTCCTGCACCTAAGGTCATTACAATATCTCCTTGTCTGAGATCTGTCACGAGTTCATTCAGGAGTTTGTCCCTGTCAGGCCTGTACATGGCAAATTCCCTTTTTGTCTTTTTGTTGATCTCCCCTGCAAGGAGAGATGAACTTATACCTTCAATTGGTTTTTCTCCTGCAGCGTAGATGTCAAGAATATAAAGGGCATCTGTTTCTGAGAAGGATTGGGTAAATTCATTAAAGAGGTCCCTTGTCCTCGTATATCTGTGAGGTTGAAAGATTACTAAAATCCTGTTTTCTCTGAAGGAATCCCTTGCTGCCTTGATAGTATTCCGTATCTCCTCAGGATGGTGCCCATAATCATCAAAGACCTTAATGCCTTTTTTTTCTCCTTTGAATTCAAATCTTCTCTGAATACCCTTAAATCCCCTTAATGCCTCTTTTATGGTCTCTGTCTCGATATGAAGTTCCCTTGCTACAGAGATTGTGGCAAGGCAATTCAATACATTGTGTAAGCCAGGGATAGGAACAGAGAATGAACCAATATTATCCCCCCTATAAATAACATCAAAACTGATAGCCAGGGTGCCCTGTTTTATGTTTGTCGCCTTTACATCCGCATCTTCAGAGAACCCATAGGTTACAAACCTCCTGTGTATTTTCGGCAGTATCTCTCTTATGTATTGATTTTCAAGACAGAGTATGGAGAGGCCATAAAAGGGCACCTTGTTAACAAATGACAAGAAGGCCTCTTTAAGTTTATCCATATCCCTGAAGAAGTCCATATGTTCCCTGTCAATGTTAGTGACAACAGCTATGGTTGGTGATAATTTCAGAAAGGAACCATCGCTCTCATCAGCCTCGGCAACAATAAAATCTCCCTGTCCGAGCCTTGCATTGCTGCCTGTTGCCCTTAATTTCCCGCCTATAACAACAGTAGGATCAATACCTGCATGACCGAGAACCGTTGCTATGAGAGATGTGGTAGTTGTCTTACCATGAGCCCCTGCAACCAGTATCCCATATTTAAGTCTTCCGAGTTCAGCCAGCATCTCTGCCCTCGGTATAACTGGGATTGCCCTTTTTCTTGCCTCGATTACCTCGGGGTTTTCTGATGATACCGCAGAAGATACTACAACAACATGGGCAAAGGCTACATTCTCAGGTCTATGACCAATCATAACCTTTATGCCTATGTCCTGCAACCTCTTTGTCGTTTCTGATTCCCTAAGATCAGAGCCTGTCACCTCATAACCGAGATTGTGTAAAACCTCGGCAATACCGCTCATACCAATTCCACCTATACCGACGAAGTGTATGATTCTGAAATGTTCAAACATTCTGGACCCCTTTTGAATCTTGAATCTTTAATCTTGGATTCCTCTTGCATAGACTTATCAATATATCCACGATCTGTCCGGCCGCATCAGGTCTTCCGAGGGACCTCGCGGTCCTCTCCATCTCTTTTCTTAAATCATCGTTGCCAATGGTTTTCTTTATCTCCTCAGATAGCACTTCACCACTTAAATCATCATCAAGTATCATCTTTGCTGCACCTGCTGCCGTAAGTTTTCTTGCATTTTCTTCCTGATGCCCGGAGGCCGCAAATGGATAGGGTATCAGGATCGCTGGCCTTCCAATAGCTGTAATCTCAGACAATGTCGTCGCACCTGCCCTTGAGATGACGAGGTCTGAAACGGCATAGGCCTCGGCCATCTCATAGATAAAGGGGGTTACAGTTCCTCTGAATCCCCATCTCCTGTAAGATTCTTTTACCCACTCAATATCAGATCTTCCTGTCTGATGTAGAAACTGTATCTGGTCTTTAATGTCAGTGAGATAATTAAAGGCATCACATATTGCCCTGTTTATTCTCGTGGCCCCTGCACTCCCCCCAAAGACAAGGATCGTAAATCTGTTCCTATCGAGGCTGAAAAGCTCATAGGCCTTATCCCTTTCTCCCCTGATTATCCCTTGCCTGACCGGGTTGCCTGTAATATAAGTCTTCTCCTTTGGAAAGAAGGAGAGACTTTCATGATAGGTTACACATATGGCATCCACAAATCTACCAAGCACCTTGTTTGCGAGGCCTGGCACAGAGTTCTGCTCCATTATCATGGTTGGTATCGAAAGGAGACAACCTGTCAGTACCATCCCAAAGGAGGCATAACCTCCAACACCTATGATTGCCTCGGGTTTCAATTCATTAATAATCTTGTATGAATCAAAGATAGATAGGGTCACCTTAATACCTGCCCTTAATTTTTTTATCATAGATTTCCCAACTATCCCTTCAGCCCTTAAGAACCTTATACTGTATCCCTCCTGAGGTACTATGGACCTCTCTATGCCGTGCTCCGTTCCAACAAAGGTCACCTCTGCCGATTCATCCCTCCTTGAGATCTCATCAGCTATCGCAATCCCTGGGAAAACATGTCCTCCTGTCCCGCCACCAGCAATTATTACCTTCATATCACCTGAGTTAACTCATACATTGCAAAAATTAGCCTGATATTTTAGTGCGACCGTGCGACCGTGCGACT
>JBKBUB010000070.1:0-7401 GCA_046290925.1 Thermodesulfovibrionales bacterium
GCATCTCCTTTAATCAGCAGGGAGCCACTGAATTCCCTCTTTATAGATATAGAATCAACTGAAGGATTCAGCTTTACTATATCGAGCGTTTCTCCTAATAGCTCGTTAAGGTCAAAGACTGATAACTCAGGAGATGATGGTCTCGAATACACCAGGAAATCCGTTATTATCTTATTAAGTCTGTCCATCTCACTTATAGCTATATCCATAAGCCTCTCAGCATGTTCTCTGGAGATCTTGCCTTCCCTCAGCATCTCTATGGACCCCTTCAACGAAGCGAGAGGATTCCTTATCTCGTGAGCCATGTTTGCCGATAACTCGCCTATTGTAGCAAGGGTTCTCTTATAATTTAGCTCTGACTCCATTTTTTTCAGATGGGTAATATCCTGAAAAATGCATATATGACCTGTCTTAATACCTTCACTATTGAGCGTCTCTGATATAGTTAATCCGATAACCCTTTCATCACCATTGAGGTTTACCGTTGCCTCCCCCCTCTGAACCTCAAAAGGTGGTGTCAGAAAGGGAAACAATTCCTTAATATCTTTCCCTATGACCTTTGATCTGTTGAGGCCAGTTATGGCCTCAGCAGCCTTATTAAAGATCACTATTCGCCCATCAATGTCTGTGGTGAGGAGACCACTGGGCAGACTTTCTATGAGTTCCCTATTAAAGAGGGTGAGGTCTTGAAGGTTAATGTTTTTCTCCTCGAGCTTTTTTGTAGTCTTTTCAAGTCTCGAAACGAGATAACCTGCAAGATAGGCAGTCAAATAAAGCGCTGTTATATGAGTAAAAATATTGTATAGAAAATCTTTTTCCCTCAAAGTTGACTCATAAAGGAGATCGATAACGCCATAGTATTGAAGGTCAAGCATAGATCCATAAAGTATGCTCAGTATGGTTGCAATGGTATATCCTGCCCTTTTATCAAGGACAATCGGTGAAGCCATTACAGTAAGGAGCATGATGCTTGTAAACCAGCTTTCTATACCACCTGTAAGGTATATAAGGACTATCTCGCCTATTGCATCTATAATCAGTTGTGCATAGGCAAAAAGATATAGATTCCTGA
This sequence comes from Thermodesulfovibrionales bacterium, assembly GCA_046290925.1. GTDB lineage: Bacteria > Nitrospirota > Thermodesulfovibrionia > Thermodesulfovibrionales > UBA9159 > JBBIPQ01. Next base: position 1,073 of record JBKBUB010000070.1, read on the forward strand.
CCCTTTTAATGAGAAAAAAATAAAGGATGGATAGTATATAAAGTGAAACAATTAGATAAATAACTCCATGAGGAAAGGAAATCTTATAATGCCCTATGTTGAATAAAGAAAATGAACCAAGAAGAAGTGTAACAAAGAAAATTCTAAAAAAGATAAAAGCCTTTATCTTTTCTTTAAAAGCAACATTCTCTTGAAGACTCATTTAATAAGTGTGATAAGCCTAAATATCGGCAAATACATTGAGATAATTATAAATCCAACGGTTGTACCTAAAAAAACCATAAGTACCGGCTCTAACATAGCCGTTAAATTAGATACGGCCGCATCGACCTCATCATCGTAGAAGTCTGCTATCTTGCCAAGCATCGAATCAAGGGCACCTGTTGATTCACCAACAGCTATCATATGAGTAACCATTGGAGGAAAGACCTTTGCCTTTGACAGCGGTTCTGCCAGCGTCTTACCCTCTGCCACAGCCTTCCTCACATCCATAACAGAGTATTCTACAACCTTGTTGCCCGCGGTTTTTGCCGTTATATCAAGGCCATCAAGGATTGGAACACCACTGCTTATAAGGGTTCCGAGCGTTCGTGTGAATTTTGCAACTGCAACCTTATTCAGGATCATTCCAAAGATTGGTAGTTTTAAAAGAATCGCATCAGTTGTTTTTTTACCTTTTTCTGTTCTACGTATCTGCACCACGGAAACAACAAAAGCTATTATAAGACCAAGGATGATTAATCCACCAACTCCAGCAAGGAAATTACTCATGCCCATAACTATCCTTGTTGGCAACGGCAAGGTACCTCCGAGTTGAGAAAACATCTTTGCAAAAGTAGGAACTACAGCAATCATTATCACTGCCACGACTATTATTGCTACAGATGTCACAACAGCAGGATAAATCATCGCTCCTTTGACCTTCTTCTTCAACTTCATTGCCTTTTCTATATAAGCTGCGAGCCTGTTCAATATCGTATCGAGGACACCCCCTGCCTCACCTGCCGCAACCATATTCACATAGAGTTCAGAGAATACCCTCGGGTGCTTCCTCAGTGCATCGGCATAGGTAGAACCTGCCTCGACATCTGCCTTTACCGTGAAAATGGTCCTGGCGAGATTCTTATTTTCAACCTGAGTTGAAAGTATCTCAAGGGCCTGAACGAGGGGCAAACCAGCATCTATCATCGTTGCAAACTGCCTCGTGAAAACAACTATATCCTTGTCCTTAACCTTTCCGCCAAAGCCGAATGCCTTTTTTACCTTTTTCTCAGTAATGACCGTTGGAGTTATGTTTCGCCTTCTTAAAATTGCTATTACTTCATCCTTTGAAGCGGCCACAACCTCGCCCGACTCTATAGTTCCTCTCGGATTCTTACCCGACCATTGAAAGGTCATCGGCATCTTATCCCCTCCCTCTCATAGATGTGTTAGATGCCCTCTGAATCATTGTTATGAGTTCTTCAGGTACCATTGATCTCCCGATGGCATCCTCATATGAAATAAGCCCTTTTGTGTATAACTCTAAAAGAGATTGATTCATCGTCTGCATACCAGATCTTGCCTGACCCGTCTGCATTATTGAGTATATCTGATGAATCTTGTCCTCCCTTATAAGGTTTCGAACAGCAGGATTCGGAATAAGTATCTCTACTGCAAGTACCCTTCCCTGTCCAGTCCTTTTTGGAATCAGTTGCTGAGAGATGATACCCTCAAGGACAAAGGAAAGCTGCACCCTGATCTGTTCCTGCTGATGTGATGGAAATACATCTATTATCCTGTTTATTGTCTGGACAGCAGAATTTGTGTGAAGCGTAGCTAGAGTAAGATGACCTGTTTCTGAGACAGTAAGGGCAGCTTCGATAGTCTCAAGGTCCCTCATCTCACCTATCAATACCACATCAGGATCCTGTCTCAAGACATACTTTAGGGCTGCCTTAAAAGAGGTCGTGTCAGCATTCACCTCCCTCTGGTTTATTAAGGATTTCTTGTGCCCATGGAGGTATTCAATAGGGTCCTCTATAGTTATGATATGATCATATCTTTCCTCATTGATCCTGTCCACCATCGCCGCAAGTGTAGTAGATTTTCCGCTTCCTGTAGGACCTGTAACAACGACCAATCCCCTTGGTTTTTTAACGATTTCATTTATTATCTCAGGTAGCCCAAGTTCATTAAAGGTCCTAATACCAAAGGGGATGGTCCTGAAGGCACCAGCCACCGCACCCCTCTGCATAAAGATATTAGCCCTGAATCTGCTTAATCCTTTAATCCCGAAGGAAAGATCGAGTTCGCTATTTTCCTCAAACCTGTGCTTCTGCGCATCCGTTAATATACTGTAACAGAGGTTCTTTGTATCTGTGGGTGTTAATGGAGGATGGTCAATTGGTATTAATTTACCATCTATCCTCAACCGTGGCGGGCTTCCTGTCGTTACATGAAGGTCAGAAGCACCTCTTTCAATCATCTGGTTTAAAAGGTCATAAAGTGTAGCCATTTAAACTCCTTTAAACAAGAAATCCTTACTAATCTCCAAAAGTAACCCTTAATACCTCCTCGATCGAGGTGATACCTTCCTTTACCTTTGTGAGTCCGCTCATTCTCAGGGTTTTCATCCCGAGCCTTATAGCTGTCTTCTTAATCTCATTCGCAGAGGCCCCTTCAAGAATCAACTCCCTTATCTCATCACTTATAGGCATAACCTCATAAAGGGCAATTCTTCCTTTATAACCTGTGTTATTGCAAGCTGAACAACCCTTCCCCTTGTAACACTTAATTGAATTAGCATCCTCTTCAGAGAACCCGATCTTTACCAGTGTCTGAGGTGATACCTTCTCCTCCTCCTTACACTGAAGACATATCTTCCTGGCCAGTCTTTGAGCAAGGATTAGAATTACGGACGATGAGACGAGAAATGGCTCTATTCCCATATTAAGTAACCTGCTAACAGTACTTGGTGCATCATTTGTATGTAGTGTACTAAGAACGAGATGCCCTGTTAGAGCGGCCTTAACCGCTATCTCTGCTGTCTCAAAATCTCTTATCTCGCCGACCATTATAATATCAGGGTCCTGTCTGAGGAATGACCTAAGTGCAGATGCAAAGGTCAAACCGATCTCTTCTTTAACCTGAACCTGATTAATCCCCATAAAGTTATACTCTACAGGATCCTCAGCGGTCATTATATTAGTTCCTGGCTTATTCAGATGGTTGAGGGCTGAGTAAAGGGTTGTTGTCTTACCACTTCCTGTAGGACCTGTGACGAGGACCATTCCATAGGGCTTCTCAATGGCATCCATGAAGTCATCAAGTTGCTTTTTCTCAAAGCCAAGCTTGGTGAGGTCTATCTGAAGATTTGACTTATCGAGTATCCTCAAAACCGTCTTTTCGCCAAAGAGTGTGGGAAGGGTCGATACACGAAAGTCTATCTCCCTGTTCCTGCCCAGTTTGAGTTTAATTCTTCCATCCTGCGGTAGTCTTCTTTCCGCTATGTCCAGCTTAGCCATTATCTTTATCCTCGATGTCAAGGCACTTTTTATCTTCGTTGGAAGACTCATGGTTGTGTGCATAACTCCATCAACCCTATACCTTACCCTCAGAGAATTCTCATATGGTTCTATATGTATATCGCTCGCCCCTGCCTTAATAGCATTTATGAATATGCCATTAACAAGCTTTACTATAGGAGCCTCTACCTCCTTTATAACCTCGGAATCATCACTCTCCTCAATAACATCTATGGTATCGAGGGCACTACCGACTATCTTGTCAAACTCCTCAACATCAACTGTCGGAGCCTCCTCGATTGTGATCGTGGATGGATTCTCAGTATCTTCATCAGAGAGCGTATAATCCTTGGCCTGAATTATCTGGGAGGTAGTCTTTGATGGAGACAGTAGACCATCTCCACCTCTTGAATAGTGTGTATTAATGGCATTCATTATTGAAGTCTCTGACGAGACCACAACCTCCACATTATAGCCTGTCATGAACTTCACATCATCAATCGCAAATACATTCGATGGGTCTGCCATGGCAATAGTTAATGTAGCCCCAACCCTTGCAATAGGAATGATAAGGTATTTTCTTGCCATTTCATATGGTATAAGCTTTATTACTGAGGCGTCTATCTTATGATCAGACAGGTTTATGGCAGGAACACCATATTGTTTGCTCAAAAAGGTAACAAGTTTCTCCTCGGTAATATATCCGAGCTTTACAAGGTTAGTTCCGAGTCTTCCACCCTCTTTTTTTTGGAGATTGAGTGCCTGTTTAAGCTGTTCCTCAGATATTATATTCGAGTTAATCAGTATCTGACCAAGTTTTGCAGCCATATATGTTAAATGTATATGAAATATCGAAGGCTTGTCAACCTTCTAAGCACCAAATTTCTTCAGTCTCAAGGAATTTGCAAGGGCGAGTGGGATAAGGTTATAGGCAGGGAATATACCTAACTCTCCTTTAATACATTCCCTTTCAGAAAAACGGTAAGATACTCCACCGAGGACATAATCTGACCTGAGTAAAACAGGCACTGGATGCCAACTATGGCTTTTCATGAGTGAAGGCGTAGAGTGATCCCCTGTTATGATTAATACATCTGGTCTTAACTCAATTATCCGTGGCAAGAGCGTATCAAATTCTTCAATCCTCTTTACCTTTTCATTAAAATTACCATCCTCTCCATAGGAATCAACCTTTTTTACATGGAGGAAAAAGAAATCGTAACCTTTATCTACTTCCCTGTATTTCTCTCTTAAAAAATTAATCTCATCCTCTACAGTTCCTTCAATATAAGGGGTGTCCATTCCAACAAGCCTTGTAAGCCCCCTGTACATTGGGTAAGTCGCTATAGCAAGGGCCCTAAGACCAAAGGCATCTTCAAAGGACGGCAAATGAGGGATAGTAGAAAATCCTCTCGTAAGGATAAAATTTGCCTTTTTCTGATCCTTTAATATTTCCCGTGAAATATTGATCAATCTACTAACAACCCTCGATACCCTCTGAGCCTCAGAGGTTAATGGTTCGGGATCCAGTGGCTCTCTTCCTTCTTTTTGTGGATCTGTATCAGGTATCATTGCTGCCTCTGGGCCGATTGGTTCAGAAAACCTGATAAGAAGAGCAAACCTGTGTTCCATCCCTGGAGCAAAGATTATTTCGGCCTCATCTATTCTGCTGATTTCTTTCTGTAATCTTTCTGTTAATCTTCTGCTTTCTTCTGTAGGTATCCTTCCTGCCCTCCTGTCAACAATTATTCCATCCCTGATTGTTGCGTAATTACATCTTACCGCCACATCTGTTCTTCTTACCTCAAGGCCAAGGCCAAGGGCCTCAAGCACTCCTCTTCCTATCTGATATTTAACTGGGTCGTAACCTAAGATTCCAAGATGACCGGGTCCGCTACCGGGAGTAATGCCGTAAGAAACAGGAATGTGAAGACCGCAAGCCGATTCCTTAGCAAGCGAATCAAGATTAGGCGTATTGGCAGCCTCAAGCTCTGTTTTCCCATTAACAGGTAAGCCACCGACACCATCAAGAATTATCATTATAATCTTTGAGCTATTCCTCTGAATCAGACCTTTTATCAATTCCTGCATATTTGTAGTTTAATTTAAACTTGTTTTTTTTTCAAATTTTTTTTCTGTTCCTGCTTCACAATTCTTCATAATTCCTTCTCTGTTTCTTCACAAACCTCTGATATTCTGAAAATATAATTAGAAGAGAAAGGAGGTGAAAGGATGAAAAAATCACTGATAATAGCTTTGGTAGTAGCGACAGCCTTTGTGGTTATCGGAGGTGCGGTCTATGCCCACGGGCCATGGGGTCATGGCATGGGATACGGCATGAACTTCGGAGGGGCAGTGAATGTTGAGAACATGAAAGGATTCCAGAAAGAGACGATGGCCCTGCGCGATGAGCTTATAACAAAGAGAATGGAATTACAGAATGAGTACAACAAACCACAGCGAGATTATGAACGCATCAGCACTTTAAGAAAAGAGATTGTCGAACTACAGACAAAGATACAGGCTGCTGCAGAAAAGTACGGTCTACCTGCCAATGGTAGGGCTTACAGCATGAGGAATGGCATGATGGGAAAAGGGATGATGGGCCATAACTGTCCATGCCCCATGTCCTGGTAGATCTCACAGATGTATCCGTATGGAGGCAGGAATTCAAACCTGCCTCCCAATTTTATGCAACTGGTGGGTTTAGATGAAGATGTTATTAACTCAAATAGAGACATCGCTCAAAAAAAGCATCTACACTATTTTAAATAAATTTTTCGGATTAATTACCTGCTTATCACTTTCTGTTAATTTAACAGT
>JBKBUB010000071.1:0-7299 GCA_046290925.1 Thermodesulfovibrionales bacterium
AGGAGATAAGGCAGGCGCTTCTCAACAAATCCCCAATACCAGTTGGCACTGTCCCGATATATGAGGCGATGGTTGCAGCCTCAGAGAGATACGGAAGGATAGCTAAAATGTCCGTTGATGATCTCTTTAGTGTCATTGAAGGTCATGCCAAAGAGGGCGTTGACTTCATAACGGTCCATTCAGGACTGACAAGAAAGGCAATAGAAAGACTAAGGGAAGAAGGAAGGATACTCGACATCGTCAGCAGGGGCGGTGCCTTTCTGCTCGAATGGATGATCTACAATGACAGAGAAAACCCATTATACGAAAATTTTGACAGGCTGCTTGAGATAGCAAAGAGGTATGATATGACACTGAGTCTCGGCGATGGCCTGAGGCCAGGCTGTCTTGCCGATGCAACGGACAGGGCACAGGTTGAAGAATTGCTCACGATAGGCGAACTCCATGATTATGCATTAAAAGAGGGAGTGCAGACCATAATCGAAGGACCCGGCCATGTACCCCTTAATCAGGTGGAATTGAATATAAGGCTACAGAAGGAGATATGTAAGGGTGCCCCATTTTATGTCCTGGGTCCATTAGTAACGGATATTGCAATGGGTTATGACCATATCGCTGCTGCCATTGGTGGTGCTGTAGCTGGTGCTGCAGGTGCTGATTTCCTCTGCTATGTGACCCCCTCGGAACACATCAGATTGCCCGACATAAATGATGTGATCGAAGGCGTGATTGCCCTTAAGATAGCAGCCCATGCCGCAGATATAGCGAGAGGCATACCCTCTGCTATCGAGAAGGATAGGCAGATGGCCCTTTGCAGAAAGAAACTTGACTGGGAAGGACAGATATCCCTATCCTTCAACCCCGAAAAGGTGAGGGAATTCAGGGCGGAAATCCCGCCGACAGAAGATGAGGTATGTAGCATGTGCGGAGAATTTTGCGCAATAAGGACGGTTGAAAGGGCCCTCAAGAGAGAGGGTTAAATTGTGGTCAGGTTATACTATTCAGCAAATCCCGAGGCCCTCTTTAAGGAGGCCTTAAGGTCCTGGAAGACCGCGCACCATGATTATTCAGGAATAATCTATATTACACCATCATCCCTAAGGGCAAAGACTGCCACAAAGATCTTCCACACTGTCCTTCAGAGCCTTTCATCTCATAAGACCTTTCGGTCCTGTTATATCCCTCCCGATATTACCACTATATCTGAATTATCGAAAAGACTTAATTCCACCTACGGTTCAAAGACCTTACTCCCTGAGTCAATGATACCTGTCCTGGTATCGATGCTTTCGGGAAAGGGTTTGGGCGTTTCTGTTCTTATATCGAATCTCATCGGAGAGCTTAAACAATATCATCCTGACAGGGACATGGAAGAACTGAGGAGCCGGATCGACGCAGGACTCAACAAATTTAATATCCCGGACTCCATGAAGAATTCGATCATAGATAGCTTAGAGATCTTCAGGCTCTATCAGGAATCCCTTATCAGGAACAACCTCATCGATACCGGAGATCTCTTCCGACTCTGTCCTGATTACATAAGAAATTACATAAATCTTGATATAGCAATAATAGACGGCTTTTACTCACCAACAAAGGCAGAGATGCTGGTCATAAAGTCCATTATTGAAAGATCAAGACAATCTTTGATTTCTATCCCGCATATTGAAGGCATTGATAAGGTAACAGGAGATTACATAGATTTTTTAAAAGAGAACTTTGATATTGATGAAATTATCGAACCTAACGGTCGGATTGGCAAACCACAAAACTTCAAGTATCATCCCTATGATGAGATCGAGACCGAGGTGGAAGGGATAGCAAGGCATATCAAATCATTATTTATAGCAGGGAAGATAAAGGACCTCTCTGATGTAGTCATCGCCTTTCCCAATCTCGATAAATATAAAGAAATCACCGAGAGGGTCTTCAACAGATACGGTATTCCCTTTAATATAACACGCAAGAAATCTTTAGGACAGACATCGCCCATCATTGACCTCTTCTGTATGATACAGTCTGTTTGCGAGGATTATCCAAGGCTTAAGTTTTCACAATTCCTTTCATCGAGATATTTCAAAGACATACCTGATTCCCTGAAGGACTGGATACCTACCCTGTCACTTCAATCAGGCATTGTATCAGGAAAAAAGGCATGGCTCGATTTCTTCTCAACAGGTAACGAAAGGTGTAACATTAAGCATATTATTAATAACCTACCCCCTGTCTCTGACAGGACACTCTTTGGGATATCAGATCCTTTTTCGATCGACAGCTTGAAAGACCTCGAAAGGGACCTTAGATATATATTCGACAGGTTAAGACCTCTTGAGGAAATAAAGAACTCTGCGACATTGTCAACCTTTTCGACAACAATTAAGAGCATACTTCAGGAATTTGGCTTTCTCGACATAACGCCTGCTGATGAAGAATACAGGACTTACAGTGATATAAAAAAGCATCTCTGGGACTGCTTAGATGAATTGTCCTTTTCAGCAGAGGTCAAACCATCATTAATGAGACTACAAGAGTTCTTAGAATACCTGAGGCATGTCCTCACCAGTACCTATATCGAGACAGAGGTTGAAGGTGTTACAGTAACAGATATCCAGGGAGCTTTTTTTGTCTCTTTCAAAAAAAATATCTATATTGGAGGCCTGACAGACGAAGATATGCCGGGTCGTGATGTTGATTACATACTGCCTGATAATGTAAAAAAAGATATCGGGTTGCCTGACCTCGACAGAAGGATAATGCTGCAAAAATTCCTTTTCGAAAATATAATGAGGTCACAAGGCAACATTCATCTATCATATCCACTTTCAGAGGGTGAGAATAGATTTCTACCCTCCCCTTTCCTTTATTCGGGTCAACAGGAAAAGGAAAAGATCCCGGGCCTCTTCTCAAAGGAAGAGTTGCTTGTCATGAAGGGTGATAGACCTTTAAGCGAATTTCTTTCTGAGATAAAGATAAGGTCTGATATCCCTTCTCTTAAAGGGATGCTCAATGTTACAGATATTGATGCCTATAGAGCCTGTCCGAGGAAATTCTTCATAGAAAGGGTCTTGAATCTTTTGCCACCCTCAATAAAGGAGTATGATCTCGAGGCAACTGCCTTAGGAGAGATTATCCACAAAGTCATGGAAAGGATCATATTAGAACCTATCGATAACATTGATTATCTAAAGGAAAAGGCAGGGGAGATAGTCGAAGAAATAACAGAAATCAAAAATATCGATAGATTTTGGAAGGATATCATAAGGGATACCTTTATAGAGATATTGCCCGAGATACTCAGCATGGAGATTAAGATAAGGGAAGAGGGGTATAAACCCTTCAAGGTTGAAGAAAAGATTACAGGAGAACCTATAAAGGGTATCAGATTGAAAGGTAAAATAGATAGAATAGATCAGTCAGAAAAAGGTATGGCTATAATTGACTATAAGACAGGGAGCGACACACTCACCTGTTCAAGGGTTCTAACAGGCAAGGAAAAACTACAACTCTTTCTTTACGCAGCCCTGCTCAAGACAGATGGTTACAATGTTGACCGAGTCGGTATATATTCGCTTAAGGATATAATGGTCAAATGGTGTCCTCCAAAGAGAAGGGGCAAAAACACCATAGGTATAGATGAGTTGATAATGGCATCTCTCAAGTTTCTCGAAGAGACTGTTAAAGACTTAAGGAAAGGGGTATTCACCGCAAGACCAATTGATGAGAGTTATTACCTATGCAGAAGGTGTCATGAAAACCCATTATGTCCCTACATACAGTTATGAAAGATTTCCTTGATATAACAAAGAGCGTAATGATATCCTCGCCTGCAGGCTCAGGTAAGACAGAGAAACTCGCCAGGCGATACATAAGCCTCCTCAAGGCAGGTTCAGAGGTAGAAAGAATACTCGCCATAACATTTACTGATAAGGCTGCTGCGGAGATGAAGGAGAGAATATTGAATATACTGAAGACCGAGGACACCGATATATTTGAAAGGGTAAGAGAAAAGGTGCCAAGGATGCGAATCTCAACCATTCACTCCTTCTGCCTGAAACTACTGAAGAGATTCTCTATTGATCTCGGGATAGACCCCTCATTAGAGGTGCTGGATAGCTTCAATGAAGGAATCTTATGGTCAGAGGCAATTTATGAGACCCTCTTAGAGGAAAGCAAAACAGGTCATGGGATATTCACAGAGATACTCAAAAGAGAAGGGATAAAGGGATGGAACAAACTCTACAGCATATTTAAAGAGATCCATGGTAAGAGACCAGCTATAGAACTTGGCCTTAAAAACGGCATTATTATTAATGACTCCGACACACAAGATGATAAACATGATCATTTTAAACAGATAATATCTGTTTATTCGAGATGTCTCGATAGATATAGAAAGAAAAAATTAGAGAGACACTTCATTGATTACAACGACCTCGAACTCATGGCTTATGAGGCCATCACAAAAAACCCAGAGTGGCAGAATGTGCTTTTTTCCTTCGACGAACACACAGACCATATCCTGATCGACGAGTTCCAGGATACAAGCACCCTTCAGTGGAAAATCATCGACAAGCTAACAGAGGAATGGAGATCTGGAATGGGTGCAAAAAGGGAATCAGGGATAAAGCCCACAATATTCCTTGTCGGAGATGACAAGCAATCCATATACTCCTTCAGAGGTGCAAATGTAAATATATTCAGGGAGGCTAAAGAGAAATTGGCTGAATGGCTTAATGAAGAGTATCACTTCATCGAGGTAGAGGAAAACTATAGAAGCCTTCCCTCAATAGTAAACTTTGTTAATTCCCTTTTCAAAATAATAATGCCACCAGACCTGATAGAAAGGCCAGGGATGGTTAAATATTCACCCTTCAGGGCCGAGAGAAACGGCGATGGAGATGTGCAGCTATGCATCATAGAATCAACAGGGAATATTCGCGATGACAGAAAAAGAGAGGCCCTTTATGTTGCAGACAAGATAATAGAAAGTATCCATGGAGCAGAGATCTACGAGGGAAAGGAGAAAAGAAAGGCAAGATATGGGGACATGGCTGTTTTACTGAGGAGCAGGACACACCTCTCTACCTTTGAAGATGCCTTGAGGCAACACGATATACCCTTTGTGGCTGTCAAAGGGATTGGCTTTTATCAAACACCTGAGGTCGCTATACTCAGGGACATTCTATTTTTTTTGATTGACAATAAGGACGATTATAGCCTCTTCAACATCCTCAGATCTCCACTTTTTGGTTTGGGATATGAAGAGATACTCGATATTATTTTAAAGGAGCCCTTAAGAGAAATGGATGGATTTCTCTTTTCTCTCCTCAAACTGGCATCGGAAGATAAATCTACGATGGGAGTTGAAAAGCTCAGAGCAATCATATCGCGATTAGATAGATGGTTGGAAATTGGAAAAAAGGTTCCATATTCAATCCTGCTTGAAGAGATACTGAATGAGACAGAAGGATGGAAGTACTTCAGTGAGCCCCAGAGACACAGGAACATAAAAAAATTCTTGAGGCTCCTTGAGACCTTTGAATCCAGTAGCATGACAGGACTTGAGATCAGGGAAAAACTAATAAGGGCATCCAACAATTCTGATGAACCGAAGGCAAATGTAAATTCCGAGGATTTAGACGCTGTCAGGATAATGACCATTCATGCCGCAAAGGGACTTCAGTTTCCTATCGTCTTCCTTCCCTGTCTCGATGAAGAAGAAAGGATGAGCAACAGGATAGTCCTTGAGGAAAGTGGCGATAAATTAATAGTAGCCTTTGAGGATGACTCGGAACTGAGAAAAGAAAATCCAATATTCATGAGAGAAAAGGAAAAGTCCCAGGAAGAAGAAAAAAGGCTCTTCTATGTGGCGGTAACGAGGGCAATGGATCATCTTCATATGTCAGGGATAATAAAGGATAAAGATAAGATAAAGGGAAGGCTCGCCTACATAACAGATGCCTTTATGATTGATTTGTCTAACAAAAATAATAGAGCCGATCTTCCTCTCAGGATTGAGTTCCTATCAAAGGACCAGAAAATTTCTCCGCTAAAAAAGGCTACACCATCATTGATTATGCCAGGTTTGTTACAGAAAGAGTCTGGAATTGTTCACACCGAGCCACTTGATTACCAACCATCAATTATCTGGAGCGATGTTACAGAGGAGATCGATTATATAAGAAAGAAACATGGCGACAACTGGGTGATTCTTGGAAGGATCTTCCACAGTCTCTTTGAGGGCTTATCGAGGTCATTGATCGGTATTGATAATATCGAAGCAAAGATCGATACGCTCATAAAACAGGAAACAACCACCAGAGATACTATAAGGATAATGAAGACCCTGATAAGAGAAGACATAGAGAAATTGAAGGATTCGGGGCTCCTTGAAGAGATCGTCATGCCGAGAGATAACTCATTTGCAGAGTTACCCTTTATCCTTCAAAGGGGAAACAAAATATACAGAGGAAGGATAGACAGGGTTATAATTGAAAAAGGGATAGCCCGCATCTATGACTATAAGACCTATCCTATCAATGAAAAGGAGATCCCTGAACTAAAAGAAAAGTATTCTTTTCAGTTGCAGTTATACAGTGAAGCTGTTGAAAGGATATTCTCTGTTAAAACAGAAGGCTATCTCTTCTTTACACATGAATTAAGGCTTGTAAGAATATGAATAGAAGGGATTTCATCAAGGCAGCAGGCGGACTTATAGCTACAGCCATGTTACCATCCTGTACAGAGGCAAGAGATAAAGAAAGCCTTCTTAAAAATGAGGACAGACCCGGTTTTTATATAAGATTCTATAAACCCTTTCGACCCATCGATATATCGAAGTGGAGCCTTGAGATCAAAGGTCTCTGTAAAAGACCATTAAGGTTAAAGATGGATGATATCAAAAGGCTTCCGTCACAAACTCAAACTTCCAGACTCAAATGCGTGGAGTGCTGGTCAGCAAAGGCAAAATGGAAGGGGTTCAGGCCATCGGTACTCATTGAAATTGCACAACCTCTTGAATCTGCGAGATTTTTATATTTTCACGCTGCCGATGACTATTATGAATATATATCATTTGAAGACCTGCTCAAGCCAAGGGTCCTCTTTGCTTACGAGATGAATGATAAACCACTTCCTCCAGAACATGGTGCACCACTTCGATTGATCATACCTTTCAAATATGGGTATAAGAATGTAAAGACTATAACAAGACTGATCTTCACTGATAAGGGTAAAGAGGGTTACTGGTCAAAGTATGGTTATTCTGCTGATGCGACTATCCAGCCGGGACTCGATTAC
>JBKBUB010000072.1:0-7264 GCA_046290925.1 Thermodesulfovibrionales bacterium
TTATATGAAAAATATTTTAAACTAATTTCTATTAATTAGAGGTCTTTATAATAAAGGATTTACAAACTTAAAATGTTTAGAATATAGACTATTTAAGGGAAGATCTGGACAATCATTTTATTTAATCGATTAGAAAGGAGTTTTAATGGAAGAGGTCAGGATTGACAAGAAGATAAATATCAAGGGACTTATCTGTCCCTATACATTCGTGAAATCTAAGCTTGCTATAGAGGATATGGAGGTTGGTGAGGTACTTGAGATACTCCTCGATTATGAGGAGGCCTCGAGGAGCATACCAAAATCAATGGAGGATCACGGCCATAAGGTGCTGAAGGTTGAGAAGATTAATGATACAGATTGGATAATCCTTGTGAGAAAGGAGAGGTACTGATGGAATTTACAGAGGATCAACTTCAGAGATACAGCAGACATATAATCCTGCCAGAGGTTGGAGGTAAGGGACAGAGAAAATTCTTGCAGGCAAAGGTCTTTATAGTGGGTGCAGGTGGGCTGGGCTGTCCTGTTGGCTATTATCTGGCTGCTGCAGGGATAGGGACAATAGGCATTATTGATAATGATACTGTGGAGTTGAGCAATTTACAGAGACAGATTGCCCATAACACCGAGAGGATAGGTCATTCAAAGGCTGAATCTGCAAAGGCCACCTTTGAGACCTTAAATCCTGATGTGAAAGTAATCGCTATCAAAGATAGGATAACGAAGGATAATATAATGGACCTTATTAAAGATTATGACATAGTTGTCGATGGCAGTGATAACTTCCCGACACGTTATCTCGTTAATGATGCCTGCGTTATGCTCAAAAAACCCCTTGTAAGCGGAGCTATCCTGAGGTTTGAAGGCCAGGTTACAACCATACTGCCTGGTGAAGGGCACTGTTACAGGTGCCTCTTTGAAGAGATGCCGCCTCCAGGCCTTGTCCCTTCCTGTCAGGAGGCAGGCGTTATAGGTGCCATTACAGGCGTTGTTGGTTCATTGCAGGCTATCGAGGTCTTCAAATTAATATTAGGCAAGGGCGATGTATTAAAAAATACCCTCCTTATCTACGATGCCTTGAAGACCACCTTCAGGCGTGTCCGCATACCAAAGAATCCTGATTGCCCTGTCTGTGGAGACAACCCAACGATAACAGAATTACAAGATTATGATGCAGGCTACTGCAGGGTCTGAGACTAAGGAAAAACTGATTATACCTTCGACTATTTACGAGGAGATGATCTCCCATTGCAGGGATGGTTATCCGAATGAGGCCTGCGGTATTCTCTCCGGGAAGGATGGTGTGGTCAAAAATATTTACAGGATGAAAAATATAGAGAATTCTCCAGTAAGTTATATGATGGATCCTTCGGAACAGTTCAAGGTTATGAAGGATATGAGATCCGAAGGTTTGTCAATGCTTGCCATATTCCATTCCCATCCCTGTGCCGCTGCCTATCCATCGGCAAAGGATGTGAGTCTTGCCTTTTATGATGATGTAGTCTATATTATTGTCAGTCTTGTAGAGAATGCCCCTGTTGTAAAAGGTTATTCTATTAAGGGAGGCAGGGTCGAAGAGGTCGAGATAATTACTGAAGGTATTTAATTTTTCCTGTCCTTTAAGTTAAAATAACAACTCTAAATATTTCTTGAATCTATTTTTTTTCATCTGGAGGTGACTATGGGACATGTGAGGGGATTGAAATGCAGGGAGTGCGGCAGGGAATATCCTGTAGAGCCAATCTATGTTTGTGAGTTCTGTTTTGGTCCTCTTGAGGTTATATATGATTACAAGAGCATTAAAAAAAGCCTAACAAGGAAAAATATAGAGAAAAGGGAAAAGAGCCTCTGGAGATATAAGGAATTACTTCCCATCGATGGTGAACCACAGGTTGGTCTCAAGTCAGGTTTTACACCCTTGATTAAGGCAGAAAGACTCGCTAAGGAATTGGGTGTCAGGGACCTTTACATAAAGGATGATACGGTTGCACATCCGACTTTATCTTTTAAGGACAGGGTTGTTGCTGTAGCACTAACAAAGGCAAAGGAGTTTGGCTTCGATACAGTGGCCTGCGCCTCAACCGGTAATCTTGCCCACTCAGTCTCTGCCCATGGAGCAAGGGCAGGCTTCAGAAGGTTTGTCTTTATCCCTGCCACACTCGAGCCGAGCAAGATAGTGGCTTCTCTCGTTTATGAGCCCTATGTGGTTGCAGTTGATGGCAATTACGATGAGGTCAACAGGCTTTGTAGCGAGATAGCAAACAGATACAGATGGGCCTTTGTGAACATAAATATAAGACCCTTTTACGCTGAAGGCTCAAAGACCCATGGTTTTGAGATAATCGAACAACTCGGCTGGAGGGCACCTGACAATGTTGTAGTACCCTGTGCGAGCGGTTCTCTCTTAACAAAGATATGGAAGTCTTTCAAGGAGTTTAAGGAGATTGGGCTTATAAAGGAACTGGAGACAAAGGTCTTTGCTGCCCAGGCATCGGGATGCTCACCAATATCAACAGCCATAAAGCAGGGAACCGATGTCATAAGACCTGTTAAGCCTGAAACAATAGCAAAATCCCTCGCTATTGGTAACCCTGCTGATGGCTATTATGCTATCCAGGCTGTTAGAGAAACAGGCGGTTATGGTGAGGATGTTAGTGACGATGAAATAATCGAGGGGATCAAGTTACTTGCAAGGACAGAGGGTATCTTTGCTGAGACAGCAGGAGGTGTGACCCTCGCATGCACTAAGAAACTCATTGAATCAGGTAAGATAAAGAAGGACGAAACTACCGTAATCTGCATTACAGGTAACGGACTCAAGACGCAAGAGGCTCTTAACGGTCGCATGGTTTCACCCTATTATATAAAACCGAATATCTCATCCTTTGAAGAGGTACTCGAAAAGATAGGAGGTAATTAATGGCAGTTAAAGTAAGAATCCCAACACCTTTGCAGAGATTAACCCAAGGAAAGGAAGAGGTCGAGGCAGAGCCTGGAACTATCATCGAGGTAATCACTGATCTTGATAGGAGATTCCCAGGGCTTGGAGAGAGGATTTCTGAGGGAGGAAAAGTAAGGCGTTTTGTTAATATCTATGTTAACGAGGAAGACATTAGATTCCTTCAGGCCGAGAATACACCTGTCAAGGATGGAGACGAGGTATCTATTGTACCTGCCATAGCAGGTGGCGGTGAGGAGGTTTTATGAAGAAAAGAGTCAAATTGACCTTTCCCCAGCATTTGATTAAGGAACCTGTTATCTTCACAATGGCAAAGAAATATGATGTCATGCCCAATATAAGAAGGGCGAGGGTGACAGAGACAGTGGGAGAGATGGTACTCGAACTGGAGGGGACCGAGGAGAATCTTGAAAAGGGGATACAGTCTCTCAGGGATCAGGGGGTTGAGGTCGAACTTGTTGAAGGTGATATCATAGAATGATGGGTAAGGGAGATATTGTCGTTTCCTCTGAGGGTATCAGTGGTTCAAAGATTAGATGGAGAGGCCTTATTGAGGAATACAGAGACCTGCTCCCTGTTTCGAAAGAAACCCCTGTTATTACACTTCTCGAGGGGAATACCCCCCTTATCAAGGCAGATAATTTAGCAAGAAGGGCAGGCCTGGAACTCGATTTATACCTCAAGTTCGATGGTCTTAACCCAACAGGTTCATTTAAGGACAGGGGTATGACAATGGCTATTTCAAAGGCCGTTGAGGAAGGTTCAAAGGCTGTTGTTTGCGCCTCTACAGGTAATACCTCAGCCTCTGCAGCAGCATATGCAGCAAGGGCAGGGATAAAGGCGATTGTGATCATCCCTGAGGGAAAGATTGCCCTGGGAAAACTTGCCCAGGCATTGATTCACGATGCCTATGTCTTACAGATAGCTGGAAATTTCGACGAGGCCTTAAGTATTGTAAGGAACCTCGTTGAACGTTACCCCATCACGCTGGTAAATTCTATTAACCCCTATCGGCTCGAGGGCCAGAAGACAGCGGCCTTTGAGGTCTGCGACAGACTCGGTAGAAGTCCTGATTTTCATGCCCTTCCTGTTGGGAATGCCGGTAACATAACTGCTTACTGGAGAGGATATAAGGAGTACCTAAATAAAGGGAGGATAAATTCCCTTCCAAAGATGCTTGGGTTTCAGGCAGCAGGGGCTGCCCCGCTTGTTCTTGGGCATCCTGTCGAAAGGCCTGAGACGATTGCAACAGCGATAAGGATAGGAAGGCCTGCAAGTTGGAAGGGTGCTATAGCTGCAAGGGATGAATCGGGAGGAAGAATTGAGGCTGTTACAGATGAGGAGATATTGAAGGCTTACAATCTCATTGCCTCAACAGAAGGTATATTCTGCGAGCCTGCCTCAGCAGCATCAGTAGCAGGTGTGATAAAATTATACAAAGAAGGTTATTTTAATTCAAACAGTCTTGTTGTCTGCACCCTTACTGGTAATGGTCTTAAGGACCCTGACACAGTTTTCAAGGTTGCAAAAGAGCCTGTAAGGGTTAAGGCTGATATAAACGAGATAGCGAAATTAGTAGAGGAGATACTTTGAAATACGTAATCATCATTGGTGACGGGATGGCTGACAGGCCCTTAAAGGAGTTGGGTGGTAAGACTCCACTGCAGGTTGCCTTTACACCAAATATGGATAAGATGGCGAGGGAAGGTATCTGCGGCTCGGTAAGAACAATACCACCAGGGCTTCATCCAGGCTCTGACATAGCAAATATGACCATACTTGGTTATGATCCGCGTATCTATTACACTGGTCGAGCCCCTTTAGAAGCGGCAAGTATGAAGATAGAACTTGGCGATAAAGATATTGCTTACAGGTGTAACCTTGTAACCCTAAAATTCAACAGAGACAGGACAAAGGCTATTATGGAGGATTACAGTGGGGGACATATAAGTTCTGAAGAGGCTGCTTTGCTCATAAGGGACCTTGACAAAGAACTGGGTGACGAGAATGTGAATTTCTATCCAGGTGTGAGTTACAGGCACCTCATGGTCTGGAGGAATGGTTCTTCCGATGTCGAATGTGTCCCGCCTCATGACATAATTGGCAAGGATGTGGCAGATTACCTGCCTACCGGGGAAGGTGAGGATGTCATTCGACGACTCATGAGGGAGTCTGTAGGGATACTCGATTCACATCCTGTAAATAAGGAAAGGGTTGCTAAGGGGAAGAGGCCTGCCAATAGTATCTGGCTCTGGGGTCAGGGAAAAAAACCTGATATTCCGAAGTTTAGGGACAGGTACTCGTTAGATGGTGCCCTTGTCTCTGCCGTTGACCTCACTAAGGGTCTCGGTATTTATGCTGGGTTTGAGGCACTTAATGTGCCGGGTGTTACAGGCTATCTCGATACAAATTACGCTGGAAAAGCTCAGTATTCCCTCGAGGCTTTGAAAAGGGTTGATCTTGTTTATGTCCATGTAGAGGCACCTGATGAGGCAGGACATTCGGGTAATTACAGGGATAAGATAAAGGCTATTGAGGATATTGATGCCTTAGTGGTTGGAACAATCCTTAGGGGTATAAAATCCTTTGAAGATTACAGGATATTGCTCATGCCTGACCATGCAACACCGATTGAGGTGAGGACCCATACTGATGAACCAGTGCCTTTTGTGATTTATGACAGTGTGAAGAAGAAATGCAATGAAGGTGCAACCTTCGATGAGACCATCCTTCTAAGGGATGATATAATTGTCTTTGAAGAGGGTCATAAATTAATGGACTTCTTTATTAAGGGTCTTTCTTAGTCTCTATAATCCTCTTATCAGTTACGATCATATCAACCCTGATATCATGTCTCTCCGCTGGTAACGAATCTACTATCTGTTCCTCATAGGCAATCGCTATAAGCGGGATATCTTTTTTAAGCCCTGAGAGGAGTTTGTCATAATAACCAGCACCGTAGCCCAGCCTGTTACCATTAGTGTCAAAGGCAACACCAGGCATTATCACCAGGTCAACATCATTGATGTCCCTTTCTCTTTCAGGAGGGACATCAGGTTCAGGAATACCCATGAAACCTGGTTTGATCTCGCCAGTATCATGAATCTCGAAGAGTCTCAACCTCTTGTTTATATTGTCGACTTTTGGCAGTATTATCCTCTTTCCCATTCTCATGGTCTCTTCTATCTGTGGTAATGTGGATACCTCTGACCGAAAGGAGGCAAAATAAAATACCGTTCGTGCCTTTTCAAAGTAAGGTAAAGAAAGGACCCTTTCTATTATGAGTTTATCCTTCTTTAGTTTTTTCTCAGGGTCGATTGAATCCCTTTTTATAAGGATCTCTTTCCTTATGAGCTTTTTATCAAGCAAATCTTTTCTCGATCTCGCCCTTTATCAATTTAACACTTTCTACACAATTCTTAATATGGGCAGGAGATGTCCCTGAAAGGTCTGCCTCCATTATCTCATGATCAAATTTTATATGGCCTATCAACTCCATATCTCCAATATATCTCTTTATGAACTCGATGTCCTTATCTCCCCTGACCTTATTTGCCACTACGAAGATCCTCTTTACACCCAGTGTCTTTGCCATCTCTTTAACGGTATTAGCTGTCTGGACACTCCTTTGACCTGGCTCAACAACTACAACAAAGGCATCTACTGCCTCAGCAGTTCCCCTTGTGAGGTGCTCTATCCCTGCCTCCATATCAACTATAACGACCTCATCCCTGCCCACGATCAGATGCTTTAAGAGTCTTCTTAAGAATACGTTTTCAGGGCAGTAACAACCCGAGGCAGCCTCCTTTGATTTCCCTGTTATAAGGAGGATTATATTCCCGAATCTAAAGCCAAACTCATCAGGTATATCATCAACCTTAGGATTCAGTTTAAAGATTCCCCCACTTTTCCCGGGACGTGCCCCTGTCCTCTCTTCAATCAGGTCAGACATCTCTGCAATTGGTCTTATCTTTGAGGCATCAGAAGGAGAAATACCAAGGGCTGCAGCAAGGTTTGCATCTGGGTCAGCATCTACTGCTATTACCCTTTTGCCCTCACTGGCGTAGAGGTGAGATAAGACAGCAGAGAGGGTTGTTTTTCCCACTCCACCTTTACCTGTAATAGCTATCTTCATATATTATAATAACATATCCTAAGAATTATCCTTCTGGTTTTGTTGGAAGCCCAGCCTTCCCAAATGTGTCAATCTTTACAACTTTATCCACCAGTTGCATAAATTTGGAGGCTGCCCCGCACCCATCCCAGACAGAACGCAAGGAGGAGAGGCACGCCCATA
Organism: Thermodesulfovibrionales bacterium; assembly: GCA_046290925.1. Lineage (GTDB taxonomy): Bacteria > Nitrospirota > Thermodesulfovibrionia > Thermodesulfovibrionales > UBA9159 > JBBIPQ01. The sequence continues at coordinate 7,254 of JBKBUB010000072.1, forward strand.
CTCTCTGGGAT
>JBKBUB010000073.1:0-7224 GCA_046290925.1 Thermodesulfovibrionales bacterium
GAAATAAAAGATCAACTGATAAACTGGCTTGATTCAAAAATCATTAATAATGCCATGCTATTCAGACTCAATGAATTTATTGAAATGAAACGGCAGGAAGAGAGAGTAAGGTCAAACGGGTCTATTCATTTAGACGACATGGAATGTATAAAATGGCGAGCAAGATTTAGATATAGTGTTGTGAGAAATATAGGTAAACAACTCAAGGATAAAGAAAAACAAAAGGCTATAGAAGAGGTAATGGAAATGGCAAGGTGGCTTGAAGACCATGGCGGTGCCCTGAGGATACCGCTATGGCAGGTAATATATAACAGGAGATAGGAGGACAACAGCATGGACATTAACTTCTGGGAAAACCGAGACAAAAAGATTATCAAACCTGATTTGTTTTCTGAACAGGCAAGAACAATTGCTGATGAAGTATTCAGCGAAAAAGACAACAAGAAAAACAATCCCACACAGTTGAGAAAATTTTATGACGAGGTCTTGAGATTTGACAGCATGTTAAAGACAATTCCTGCCGAAAAGCAATCAGAAGAATTTACTAAGATACTGCCGTATCTGATGATGCTCAACTCAAAGGCTGCCTATGCAGAGGCAAGGGAGCTAGTGTCAAAAAAATTTAGAGAATTTCTCAGTAAGTCACTTTTGCAGGTTAAGACAAAGGATGACTTTGAGGTCTTTTCGGGCTTGTTTGAGGCATTTATGGGGTTTTACAAATATAATGTTGAAGTTGTTAAAAACCCACCTCAACAGCAGCAGAGACAACAAAATTTCCAACACCAAAACCGCCCTTATCAGGGACAAGGACGTGGGAGGTAATAAAAGATGAAACTTATAGCAATTAAAGAACTTAAAGGCAAGATTATTCTTAAAAGCGGTCTCCACATAGGCTCAGGCAATATGGAAATGCATATTGGGGGTACGGACAGTCCTGTAATTAAGCATCCTCACACGCTTGAGCCTTATATACCTGGCTCATCGCTCAAAGGTAAAGTCCGTTCTTTACTTGAACTGGAAAGCGGACTGATGATTCATACAGGCGGTGGTGTGATTTCAACAAAGATTTTAAGTAAGGGTAGTCTTACCGAGGAACAAAAAAACAAGGCTAAAGAAATCATCAAAATCTTTGGCTCAGGCGGTGATGATAAAGAAGAGAATACCGATATAGGCCCTACTCGTGTATCCTTTGCAGACTGCTATCTCAATGAGGAATGGAAAAAGAAGGCCCGGGAAAACCGCTGGCAGCTTACGGAGGTGAAATCAGAAAACAGCATAAACAGAATAAAAGGAACTGCTGAAAATCCAAGATTTATAGAGCGAGTTCCTGAAGGCACTGAATTTGACTTCAATCTAACATTCAAAATACTTGATGAAAGCGACGAACAGCTTTTTGACAGACTGCTTGTAGGCTTAAAGTTACTTGAACTTGATGCCATCGGAGGCAGCGGCAGCAGGGGATACGGAAGGATTAAATTTAAGTTTGAGGATGATAAGATTCAGCAGAAGTTTGAGAGCTTGAATCCGTTTTAGAGGAGGGGCGGATTGAAAACATACGAAATCACCATAAAACCAACTTCTGGTTTTGGCACACCGCTTAAAGGCGATACTTTGTTTGGTCATATCTGCTGGCAGGTGGCTTATGATGATAGTCTTTTAGGCATGAGCATATCTAAACTGCTTGCTGACTATACTGCCAGTCCATTTCTGATTGTTTCAAGCGCATTTCCTAAAATTAATAATAGCTATGCCCTGAAGCGCCCGGATATGCCTCTTGACATGCTCTTTGATTTTAGCGGCAATAGCAAGGCAGATATTATAGCCAAACGCAAAGAACTCAAAAGCAGACATTGGATGTTTGTCAAAAATGGCAGCAGGGTGCAGTCCATAATTTCTGATGAATTATATAAGGGTGATGAGCAATTGTTCAGTGAACTATTTCCTTCTAAAGATGTTGAAACCCAGCGGCAGATGCGTAAAAAGGGCATTAAATCCTTTGTCATTGACTATACACAGTCTCATAACACTATTAACCGACTGACAGGCAAAACAGGAGAGGGACAGTTTGCACCATATTCGGTTGACCAAAGGGTGTTTATCAATGAAGCCGAACTCGTTATCTTTGCAGGATTAAGGGATGATATTACCATTGAGGGCGTTGTCAGGTCGTTAAAGCAAATAGGCGCATCAGGATTCGGCAAAGATGCATCTACCGGGCTTGGCAGGTTTGAGGTAAGCGATTATAAAGAAATAGACCTTTGCACCATAGGTGCAGACAATCCAAATGCCTGTTACACCCTTGCGCCATCTGTGCCAGAAAAAGATGCCTTCAGTAAGATGTTCTTTACGCCATTTACGCGCTTTGGCAGGCACGGTGATGTGCTTGCAAAATCAGGCAGGCCTTTTAAAAATCCCGTAATAATGGCTGATGAGGGTGCTGTATTTGTTGCAAGAGAAGCAAGCGTCTTTAATAAACCATTCATAGGCACTGCTGTTTTAGGCATTTCGAAGGCAGAACCAAATTCAGTAACACAGGGATATTCGCTATATATACCCATTAAAGTGGAGGTCTCTGATGAATAAACCACTCAAGATAAGGCTGCATGTGTTGTCCCCTATCCACATTGGCTGCGATGATGTCTATGAACCTACAAGTTTTGTGATAGATGAGAATAAGAAGAAGTTGATAGAATTTGATCCAATGGATTTTATAAATGCATTGAATGATAAACAGAGAGCAGAATTTTCAAGAGTCTGTTCTGGAGATAACCTGCTATCAATCATGAAGTTTATTAAGAATAATAGCATGAAGATTAAAGGCAGAGAGGTTGATATTGCATCAGAGTTGATAGCACATTACAAAAAAGTGCTTGGCATGTCTTCATTTGATAAAAATACAGTTATAAACCAGTTTACAATGAACAAGACGGCATACAATCCACAAACAAACCTGCCATATATTCCCGGTACATCCCTGAAAGGTTCTATGAGAACAGCGTATTTATCTGCACTATCTGTAGTTACACACACAAAAGACTTCTGGAAAAGTTGTGGCTTGATAAGCGGGCAGGATTTAGAAAATTCACAATTTACATACAATCAAATCGGCAAAAAACAAGTGGCAAAAAAACTTGAACAAAAACTCCTTAATGGTAAGTTCGATACAGACCCCTTTAGAATGGTAAAGGTCTCTGATTTATTGCCTGTTGGAGAGGTAAAGACAAAGATAGTTTATGCAGTCAATAGGAAAAAAGTAAAAAGTGATAGAGCAACTCTGGCTGAAAAAGGTGGTGTCTATCAGATATTCGAGACTATACAGCCCGGTAGTGTCTTTGAGGGCACAATAAATATCAATATGCCTGAAAAGACGGCAGGAATCAGCCTTCCCATTACCGCAGACAGCCTGAAGTCTTCCCTTAATAAGTTTTATATTCCGCTGCTGGAAACTGAAATAAAAGCGCTGAAAGGCATGGATATTTCGGTGCCAATAATAAATGACATTAATGCTAAATTCAAAGGCCAAATAAATAAGACGGTTTTCGTTGTCAGCATTGGTAGGCATTCAGGTGCAGAGGCAGTGACAATTGAGGGAAACAGATATATCAAGATTATGCAGGGTAGAGATAAAGGAGGAAGGAAGCGTTATGAATTCAAAGACCACACCACCACCCTATGGCTTGCCTCTGACAGTCCCAGACCCCAAAACAATAACGGTCTTCTTCCTTTTGGCTGGGCGGCAATTGAGATTATTGGTGAAGTTTAAAGCAGTCTTGGAGCAACTATTAAAGGCCTTTGAAGCACAAAACATCCGCTATACCCTCTTGGGTGGGTTTGCGATGAGACTTTCTGCAAGTATGGCAAAGAGCTATGCCAAGAGAGATAAATATTTCTCAGCCATCAACCAAAACCATTTAGACAGATAATCGAGGGGGAGATGAGATTATGAGCCATATTCATGTATGCCTTGTTTCAGATCAGCCTATCCCGAATTTGACAACGGTCTTGCAATTTAAGCCTGACAGGGTAGTTTTGTTAAAAACAAAAGAGATGGAGGAGAAGGCACAGTTTCTTGAAGATGTTATAAGAAAGAAAAATATTTCAGTCCATTCCGAGAGCATAGAGGCTTACGACATAAACAATGTCATTGAGGTTAGTGAATCTTTAATCTCTCAATGTAAGGGTTGCAGGGTCAGTCTCAATATCACAGGTGGGACAAAGATTAGCACACTTGGAACCTATCAAGCATTCTATACAGCAGGAAAGCCTATATATTATGTTGACACAAAGGACAATAAAATATTGCAATTATTCCCTGATAATGAACAAAGGGAGATGCCAATAGATGTCTCAATCTCGATTGAGGACTATCTTGCTGTTTATGGATTTAAGATTGAATCATATGTTGAAGATGACAGTTACATTTACAAAAGAAAGGACCTAACAAATTATCTTGCAAACCATCTTGATATAATCCCATCCATAAATGCAAGGCTTCATGAATACAATGAGAAAACTCCTTTGCCCATATCCGTTCAATTACCGAAGGATGAGAAATTATTCAGATTAATCCAGAGCCTTGAAGGGATAAAACAAAAAAATAAAGCGACTATAGAAATATCTGACCACAGAAGCCTCATGTATCTAAAAGGTTTGTGGTTTGAGGAGTATGTATATATGATAGTGAAATCTTTAAATCCTGACGAAGTAAGGCTCAATATCAAGGGAAAATGGATTACCCGAGGTCAATATTCACCTAAAAATGAGTTTGACGTTATGATCTCAAAGAGAAATAGATTATTTTATATCTCCTGTAAGACAGCAAATCCTGACAGAAGAAAAAGTGATAGCGATGAAGCTGTTGGTAAAGACTTTATTTACGAACTGGTCTCATTAAGTGATAGGGCATTAGGACTTTTTGGTAAAAGGATGCTTATATCGGCAAGGCGGATTGAAGACCCTGTTATTAGAGAAAGAGCTAAAATCTTAAGGGTTGATATTATAGATGGCAAAAATTTAGCAACTTTGAAGGAGAACCTGAGGCAATGGCTCAAATAATAGAATTGAATGTATCAGAACTTTACAAACACACAGAAACCGCAAAGCTCTCACAGATTGATTTTTACATCGAACAGGCAAAAGCTCTTGCTGGTGAGGGTAATGATGTAATTCTCACCGGTCAGGGACCCATCTGGCTCTATCTGAAGATTGCACACGCCCTTCACGGGAAGGCACGCAAGTTGATATATCGTAGTCCTGTAACAGGTGACATAGTGATCTTTGACCATTCTGTGGATTGACATTCTATATTAAAACCTATAGAATATCCTATATAATTTTGTTTGGGAGAAAACACATGGGAGCAACCACCAAACAGGCTAACTTTCTCTTACCAGAGGATCTGTTAAAGGAGTTAAAGGAAAGTGTTCCTAAGAGGGAGCAAAGCAAGGTTGTAGCTGAGGCATTGAGAAAGGAATTGAAACGATTAAGACTACAAAAGGTAATCCATACCAGTTTTGGTGCCTGGAAGGACAAAGACCACCCTGAGCTTAAAGCAGGGACAGAGGCATATATAAGAAGATTGAGAAAATCAAGAAGGATATAACGCTCAATGAGGGCTGTTATAATTGATACTGATATCCTTATAGACTTCCTAAGAGGTAGTGAAAAAGCAAAACATTTTCTACTATCTATAATAAATGATTTTGATGTATGCTGTTCTGCTATAACAGTTGCAGAGATATATGCGGGGATGAGAGACCATGAGCAGGATAAGACAGAAAGTCTTATAGATAGTCTTATAATTCTGGATGTAACAAGAGAGATTGCAGAAAAAGCGGGTAGATATAAGAGAGCTCTTAAAGGCTATAATCTTGAACTTGATGATTGTTTTATAGCAGCAACAGCCTCTATTAATAACGCATTCCTTGCTACTGGTAATGAAAGGCATTATCCTATGAAGGATATTAAAAAAATCAGAGTTTATTAGATTTATGGAAGAAAGACCTCTTACAGAGGAACAGCGGAGCATACTCAGGCAGTGTCTCTGGGACCTAAATCTCACACCCGAGGAATTTCTTGCCATTATAGAGGGAAGGCTTACAAGGAAATGGCCTGACAGGGCCTTCTGCGTGGCAAGGCTTCTTGAAAGTGTGAACTGGTTTGAAATAGTACAAATTATATCTCCAGAGTTTTTATGTTCCCTATGGGACGAGGCAACAAAAAGGATGGTAAGGTTCAAAACCCTGAAGGAGGGTATGGATTTTGCGTGTAGAATACTACGAAAAGGTTCTTTATCCGCTACAGGATAAGGCTATATCAGTATTTAAGAATTCTCCTTTTTATCTAACAGGTGGCACACTTCTTTCCAGAGTTTATTACGGGCACAGATATTCTGATGATCTTGACTATTTTCTTAATGATAATCCAGATTTTCAACTCCTCGCTGACAGACAGATTGAGAGACTTTCAAAGATCTTTAATACTGTAAAGGTTGTAATGGCCTATGAAAGATTTTATCGCATCCTGGTATGTCAGGAAAAGCTCAAAATAGAACTTGTCAATGATGTCCCTGCCCATATTGGTGAGCTGATTGAAGATCCTCATTTTGGTCTTATTGATTCAAAGGAAAACATCCTCACCAATAAGATAACAGCAGTGGTAGACCGTGCTATGCCAAAGGATATAGTGGATATGTATTTTCTGCTCAAGGATGGTGTGAGTCTTAAACAGGCCCTGATTGATGTCCACAGTAAGGCAGCAGGAATCCCACCCCTTTATGTAGCAAAGGTCCTCGGAGAGTTTGATTATAGCCTTCTTGATACAGAGATAAAATGGATTACTCCAGTGCCTTCCGAAGAGATTAAAAGCTTTCTCACAGCCATTTCAGAATCCATTGTAAAGGGGACATTATAGATGCAGATACCCTATCAGAAATTCACACTGACCATTGAGGCAATAGAGGAACTGCACCTTCCCTATTACAAAGGCTCTACCTTCAGGGGAGGTTTCGGGAATATGTTTAGGCGTATCGTCTGTGCCTTAAAAAGACAGGACTGCACAGACTGTATGCTTAAGTCAAGGTGTATTTATGCCTATGTCTTTGAGACCCCACCTTCTGATGAAGCGGATATAATGAACATGCACAAGTATGAAAAGGTTCCCCATCCCTTTGTGATAGAACCACCACTCAATCCAGTATCTATTATATCCACTGGAGAAAGGATT
>JBKBUB010000074.1:0-7133 GCA_046290925.1 Thermodesulfovibrionales bacterium
CCTGCAAAGGTGGAAAAGCTAATAGAACGACTCAAACTAAAAAACTTATTCCCTAAAATATTGTGAAGTTACGGTTCTATATTTATCCCAGCATCAGCAATCCTCTTTGCAACCTTCTCGAGTTCTCCAACCCTGTTTGGCATCTCAACAATAACCACATCTTCCTCCTTTACATCAGCCCCTATCGCGGTTAATGCCTTCTTCGCCTTTGCGTTACTGTCAACATTCATCACAAAATAGGCTGTCTGTCCCATTTCATAGGCGCAGATAGCGGTCACATTAACCTTTGCCCCGGCTATCGCAGAGGAAACCTCACTCAGCAGGCCGGGCCTGTTTGGAAGGGAAAAACTTAGTTGCTTTGCCTTCATTGCCTTTGCCATCTTAAACCTCCTTTTTTATTTAAATTTTACACCCATGGCATCAAAAGTCAAGCGGTATAACTTAAAAATGGAAAAGGATATAATCCTTGAATTGACAGTCACCCTTACTATCTGTTATCTTTAGCTAATGAAATGTTTAATATCAGGCTCTTTCAGTCAGGATATAAGATTCAGGAGACAAGATTCAGGCTTCAGAAAACAGGCTTTTATATTATTGTATCGGGCATCGCGCATCATGGCTTTTTCGATAGTTCTTTTATGCTCGATATGCTTTCCTCTCAAGAGTCGCTCTTATGCCATCGATATGAAAGGACTTCAACCCCTTCCTCCCTTCGGTGTCTTTTCCACATTCAGCGCGGAGGGACTAAAAAAAGGTAAGATAGGGATTGCCATGAGCATAGAAAGATCGCGGCAACCAGATTATTACAGGGTAACAAATAATTTTGGCTATGGCATTACTAATAACCTCGAATTTGATATCACGATTCCCCATGTATGGGGATGGCAGGATGAGATCGATGGTTTTGAGGATTTATCCTTCGGCTTTAAATACAGGATAATAGATGAGGGTAAATATGGTCCGTCTGTGGCAGTCTTACTATCAGCATCGGCAAACACAGGAAAAGAGCAGTTTAGCACAGATGGAAATGTTTCAGGCGGTCTGATCGTGACAAAAAGGGTTGGACCTTTTTCAGGACATATAAATGCTCTGTATTCAAGACCTGCGAGTAACAGATTTGATGATGAGGTCACCCTTGCGGCAGGGATAGACTTTGCCGCAGCCCATAACCTCAATTTACTTGGAGAGCTATATGGAAAGAAAAGTTATTCGGGCAGGCTGGACCACATCGAACTTCGTATCGGTTACAGGGTTATGACAGCAGACAATCTTTTTGCAACTTTAGGAGCAGGTTTTGACATTAAAAACAGGAGTCCTGAGTATAGATTGTTATTTTCCCTGTCCTATATATTCCCCAGTGATAAAAAGAGCATAAAGAGGATCTACGAGGAGGAAAAGGAATAAGGATGTTTGATCTCGGTATGCAAGAACTGATAGTTATATTCATAGTTGCCCTCCTCGTTTTCGGTCCTAAGAAGCTGCCCGAACTCGGCAGGACTATAGGAAAGGGTATAGCCGAATTAAAGAGGGCTATGCAAGGGGTAAAGGAGCAGATTGATTCAGAGATCGATTTAACCTCATCCCATAGGCCTTATATTGATACAGGTCTCGGAAAAGAGGAAGAAAATAAATCGGATGTAACTGACGAGTCTCTTGAAACTAAAAAGACAGAGGACGAGACCATAGAAGATCAAGGATCTTCTGTGGTTGGGGTAAAAGAGGTGAACAAAAGGAATGACTGAAGAAAAGATGCCTTTAACAGAACATCTTTCTGAACTCAGAAAGAGAATAGTCATATCATTAATAGGCCTTTTTATAGGATTTCTCCTCTCCTTTAATTATTCTGAAGACCTCTTTAAATTCCTTACCCTTCCACTGAGGTCCGAGATAGGTTTCAGTATGAAGTATCCCTTTATATCCTTTATCCCATCAAAGATAAAAAACCCTTCCCTCGTTTTCCTCGCACCTGCCGAGGCCTTCTGGATGCACCTGAAGGTATCTCTCGTGGCCGGTCTTATGCTTTCACTCCCTGTAATCCTGTTTCAACTCTGGAGATTTATATCACCTGGACTTCTTCCGAAGGAGAGAAAATACATCGGTCCCTTCGTAATAGTGGCCACCATCCTCTTCCTTTTTGGTGCCACATTCTGCTTCCTCTTTGTACTGCCCTTTGCAATGAGTTTTCTACTGACTTACAAGACAGGCATTATTATGCCTATGCTATCGGTTGGCAATTATGTTGATTTTTGCCTTAAGTTCATCTTGGCCTTTGGTGCCGTCTTTGAGCTTCCCATAGTTATAGTTTTTCTAACACGTATGGGGATAGTAACGCCCAAAACCCTTGCGAAGAACAGAAAATATGCGGTACTTTTAGCCTTTGTTGTAGCAGCCATTCTAACGCCAACCCCGGATGCCTTTAACCAGACATTAATGGCAGTACCTATAATAGTCCTTTACGAGGCTGGTATATTGGTATCAAGGATATTTGGTATAAAAAAGGTCGAGGCTGTGAAAGAAAATGTCAGCGAAAGTTATTGATCAATGTCAAATGTTAAAGGGAAAAGTCTCAAGGCCATAGCCCTGGACATATCAGAGGGTTATGTAACTGTTAATCCTTTATTTCTGAAACCCTTTGATAACGAGGTGCTCAAAAAGCTCTTTCAGGAGATAATGAAGGTTCAGGCAGAGATAAGGGCAGAGAAGTTCCCGTATAATGATGTTCAGGCGATCAGGTGGAGGAATATGAGGCTACAGAGACTCCATACAGCCGCCATGATACTGAAGAATTTTGCAAGGGATAGGAGGATACAGCTTGTTTAATCTTTACTAATTTTTAGATTAAGCTTATGGCAGAAGATACAAGACAGACAGATGACATAAGAGTTGCAAGGGATATAATTCAGACTCTCCTGAAGGCAAAAAAGACAATCCGCATGTATCCAGATAATAACCCTATCTATCTTAAGACCATTGACGATGTCTTTTCCCGATTCAAGGAATTTCTCGATTACAGGGACGAACTTACCTTAAGGGTAAAACAATACGAGATACTATTAGATAACACGCCTGTATATTCGAATCCTGAGAAAGATGATAATCTCGCCCTCTTCTTTTTCAAGGATGGACTTATAGAATTGAGCTTTTTAAAGGGGCTTTACAAGGAGGAGGTCGAGGAATTCCTCAAGATCATAGCCCTCGATTTCGACAGAGAGGCTGTTGATGATGACATTGTGACATTGCTCTGGGAGAGGGATTTTCAGAACATAAAATATGTGGCTGATGAAGAGTTTCTGACAGAGGAAGAAGGTTATGAGGAAAAGGCAACAGAGGTCGTCAGAGATAGATCAGCCACCACAGACGAGATTATGAAGGCTTACACAGATGCCTTTTTAGCAGAGGGTGTAAATGGGGTCTCTATAGTGAGTCTTACTGATAAGGACCTTCAATCCCTCGTTAAGGAGATGGAAGATGATCAGGAGGGAAAGATAGAAAAGATCTCGGATATCCTTTTAGAGATGCTCCATCATATAGAAAACCAGAGTGAAATAGAGGATATTTATCGTTTTATAAGAAATACCATAAGCTATTCACTCGAACAGGGAAACCTCCATGCCTTTATCCATATCGCAAGGTCATTGAAAACTATGATAGAAAAACAGGGTCTGTCCGAAAACATAAAGAAATACCTTCATCTTTTGGTTTTATCAATAAATTCTGAAGAGATGATCAACTATGTGGGAGAGATCTTTGACATTAACCCTGAGATAGATGAGGATATACTGCTGGAATACAAGGAACTGCTCGATAAATCTGCGATAGGTCCGCTTGTCTCTGTTCTCGGAAGACTTAAGAGCATTCACGGTAGAAAAAGGATCATAACGATACTTGTTGACCTCGGCAGGCAGGATATACAGACCCTGGCAAAAGGGCTTTATGATTCGCGATGGTATGTCGTAAGGAACATACTCTATATCTTGAGACAGATAGGCGATAAAAAGGCAGTAGAGTATCTCATCAATACTGTAAAACATCCTGACAGCAGGGTAAGGAGAGAAGCTATTAAGGCTATTGGTGAACTTAAGAACCCCTTTGCCCTTCAGCTTTTAAAGGACTGCCTTAATGATTATGACTCAAGCATAAGAAAAACGGCGGTTAAGGCCCTAAGCAATTTCGGATCGGAGACAGCTAAAAGGATAATAATAGGAAAGATGGTTGATAAGGATTTTTTGAACAGGGACTTCGACGAGAAGAAGGAGTTTTATGAGGCCCTCTCGAAGTGGAACGATAATGAGATAAGGGACTTTCTCGTAAGGATATTAAAGAAGAGGACCTTCTTCAAAAAGGCAAAACATGACGAGAATAAGGCCTGTGCTGCATACTGCCTTGGCTTTGTTGGCAACAAAGATAACCTCCCGGTCCTCGAAAGATTAAGGGATTCAAAGAATAATCTCATAAGAGAGTATGCCAATTTTGCAATAAGAAAGATAGAGTATGAACGAAGATAGCAGAGAATCGATCAAATATGCAAAGGATATTATAAACCAGCTTGCCGTAATAATAAGGACAGCACAGATACATAATGTCGGCAATGTAGCAGTCGTCTCGGCAATTGATAGGTTTGTTGCCTCAATAAATTCTCTTCTCAGAGAATATAATGTCCTTACCCTTGAACTCCTGGGCGAGTTCTTTTATTTCAATGAGACGAGGGTAAGGTATGCTATGGAATATCTTCTGAATTTTGATTTTCTATCGAGGGAGTTTAAGAGAAGGGGTCTCGGTAGTATCACCTTCAGTGGAAGGATCCTTGTTGAGGACATAAAGGCCTTTCTCAGGGCGTTCATATCCTCTCCCTACTCACAGTCACCATATGAATCCCTCCTGGAAGGGATATCAAATATAGACTCTATATCAATCGGACCCCTCAAAAAGATAGTCGAGGAGGGAGATTTTGATATAAGAAGGGTTGTCAAGAAGACTTACTTTAATGCTATTTCCTTCACGAAAGGTGTTATTACAAAGATTAAGTCAGGAGAGAAGGTAAGCATAAAAAAGGCAAAGAGGGTCGTCGAGTCAATGGTTGATATGATACTTCAAGAAGAGGAATTGTTGCTCGGCATGACAGCTATTAAAGACTACGATGAATATACTTATCATCATTCAGTAAATGTCAGTATCCTTTCTGTTGCCCTGGGTCAGAGGCTCGGCCTCAGCAGAAAGACCCTTACTGAACTCGGTCTTGTTGCATTGTTTCATGACATCGGTAAGATGGAAGTGCCTCCTGAGATATTGAATAAACCTACTAATTTTAATGATGAGGAATGGAGGATCATCCAGAAGCACCCTTTCTGGGGTGTAAGGGCCATACTCAAGCTCAAAGGACTTGATAATACCTCAATAAGAACAGCCATCGTGGCCTTCGAGCATCATCTCAACTACGACCTTTCAGGTTATCCAAAGATAACCCGTCCATTAAACCTCGATTTTTACTCGAGGATCGTTAGCCTTGCTGATCAATACGATGCCATGACATCATCGAGGGTTTATTCGAGAATACCCATAGCCCCTGATAAGGCGCTGAGTGTAATGATGGAAAGGTCAGGCACCCAACTGGACCCTCTGCTCTTTAAGTTTTTTATAAATATGATAGGTGTCTACCCTATAGGAACACTCGTTCTGCTCGATACAAGGGAACTCGGCCTTGTATATGGAGCAAACCCTGTCTTTCAGGACAGACCGAGGGTTCTAATTATAATAGATAGCAATGGGCAAAGGGTCAGTGGCACGATAGTGGATTTAACAGAAAAGGGAGAAGATGGGAAATATCTGAGGACAATTATAAAGACAATGGATCCGAACAAATACAGAATCAACCTTGCCGAATACCTCCTCTGAGGACTTCAGATACCTTATCAAGGATTACGGCAGCCACATCTTCTTTTGACATAAGAGGGAATTTAGTCTCCTTATCCCTTTCAATTATCGTTATCTTGTTAGTGTCAACATCGAATCCAGCCCCTGATTCTGTTACGTCATTAAAGATGATCATATCGATACCCTTTTCTATCCTTTTCTGCCGCGCCCTTTCGAGGTTGTCCCCTGTCTCGGCCGAAAAACCAATAATGAGTGGTCTCTTACCACAGAGGGATGCCTCCAGAATTATATCAGGTGTTCTTCGTAGACTTAACTCAAGACCTTCACGGCTACTGATCTTTTCAGGACTCCTCTGTTCAGGGGAAAAATCAGCCACTGCAGCAGCCATAATGAGGGCGTCTGAACCTTCGAGGTTGGACATCACAGCATCCCTCATCTCATCAGCAGTCTCCACTGATATGAAGGTAACCCTCCTCGGAGGGAAAAGATTTGAAGGCCCACTTATGAGTGTTACTTGAGCACCACGCCGTATAGCAACCTTTGCGATTGCATAGCCCATCTTGCCTGAAGATCTGTTCGAGATAAATCTGACAGGGTCTATATACTCCCTCGTTGGTCCTGCGGTTATAACGAACCTTCTTCCCTCAAGGTCTTTCTCACTGAGGGCAATCTCTATCTCTTCGATAATGGCATTGACCTCAGCCATCCTCCCCATATTGGCTTCTCCGCATGCAAGGGCACCCTTGTCAGGGCCGATCTGAATAACGCCAAGTGATTGAAGGGACACGAGGTTTCTCTGAAGAACAGGGTTTTCATACATCCTCCAGTTCATAGCTGGGGCTATCATCACCTTCCCATTAAAGGCCATGTAAACTGTACTTAACATATCATCAGCTATACCACTTGTCATCTTGCCAATGATATTAGCCGTTGCTGGTGCCACCAAGAGGAGTTCTGCTTCCTCTGCAATCCTTATATGTGAGAGGGGGTCTTCGAAGATGTCTGAAAAGACCCGACCTCTTGTGATAGAACTGAAGGAAAGGGGGGTAATAAATCTTTTAGCAGCCTCTGTCAATATAACATCAACTTCCGCCCCAGCCTCAGTAAGCCTCCTTGTTAATTCAATGGACTTGTAGGCTGCTATGCTCCCTGTAACACCAAGTATTATATGTTTATTCTTCAGCACCTTCAGAGAAGAGTCGATCGAGTTACGCCTTTTCCTCGGTCTCCCTTTCGTGCAGATATATCTTCAGGTCCTTCTA
>JBKBUB010000075.1:0-6964 GCA_046290925.1 Thermodesulfovibrionales bacterium
AGTGCTATCGTGCGACCGTGCCCCCGGGCGACAGTCTATAAGGAATGTTTAAATTTCCATAAATACTGTCACACGGTCGCACTATCGCTCTGTACTTTAAGTCGGTCGCACGGTCGCACTAAATATCAGGCTAATTTTTGCAACGTTTGGGTTAATAATCACCTAAAATTTATGGAAGATAAAATCCTTGAGGAGATAAAATCCCGCCTCGACATAGTTGATTTTATCTCTGATTATGTTGACTTGAAAAAGGCAGGACAGAATTACAAGGGACTGTGCCCCTTTCATGCTGAGAAGACCCCTTCCTTTATAGTAAGCCCTGATAAGCAGATATACCACTGTTTTGGCTGCGGAGAAGGCGGTAACATCTTCAGCTTTATAATGCGTCATGACAATATCACCTTCCCTGAGGCAGTAAAGATGCTTGCCCGAAGGGCAGGTGTTAATATCAGGGTAATGAAGGAAAAAACCTCTGAAGAGGGATTGAGATATAAACTCATTGAACTGAACAGAGAATCCCTTAAGATATTTCAGGAGAATCTGAAGAAATCAAGAGAGGCTACAGCCTATCTGGAAAAGAGGGGAATAGATACAGAAGCCATCAAAACCTTCTCCATAGGTTATTCCGTGAAAAGCTGGTCTTACCTTTATAACCAACTTAAAGCTAAAGGTTTTTCTGATTCCCTGATGTTACAGGCAGGTCTTGTTGTTCAAGGTGAGAGGGGCCTTCATGATATCTTCAGGGGAAGAATAATCTTCCCCATTAAAAATATACAGGGTGAGGTCATAGCCTTTGGTGGAAGGGTAACGGATGATTCAATGCCAAAGTACCTCAACTCACCTGACACGGTTATATTCAAAAAAGGGGAAAACCTTTATGGCCTCGATATAGCCAAGGAAGAGATAAGAAAAAAGGGATTTGTTATTATCACAGAAGGATATCTCGATGTTATAGCCTCTCATCAAAAGGGCTTCTCTAATACAGTTGCTCCACTTGGGACGGCGCTAACAGAAGCACACCTTTTGAGACTTAAGAGGTTTGCCAAAAGGGCCATCGTTGTATTCGATGGAGATGAGGCAGGAAAGGCTGCAGCAAGGCGTTCAATCCCTGTCTTCTTCGGTCAGGGATTTAAGATGAGGGTATTACTTTTACCTGAGGGTGAAGATCCTGATAGTTTTTTACGGAAGAATGATCCTGATGTTTTTAAAAATGCCCTTTCAACGGCCAAAACACCCCTGTCCTTTCTCTTTGATTCCTCAGTCCTCGATAGGACAGAGACTACGAGGGAAGCAATCGAGATGATCT
Source organism: Thermodesulfovibrionales bacterium (assembly GCA_046290925.1). Taxonomy (GTDB): domain Bacteria; phylum Nitrospirota; class Thermodesulfovibrionia; order Thermodesulfovibrionales; family UBA9159; genus JBBIPQ01. Next base: position 1,307 of record JBKBUB010000075.1, read on the forward strand.
CAAAAGCAAGGGACCTCTTACTTAGAGAAGAGTTATTAAGAGAACTGTCGGAACTTTCTGGATTCAGGGAAATGTCCCTAAGAGCAGAACTGAAGAGGATTAGCGCAGAAAAACGTCAGAAGGCCCAGGATATGAGAGGGAGGGAACTTAATAACACCATCTCAAATAAGGGGTATGATGAAGAGGTGCTCCTTTTGAGTTCAGTCATAGCATTTCCTGAGAGGATTAATGAAATCCTCGACAAGGTGCCCTTGAATAATTTTAGGAACATCCTTGTTAGGGGTATATTAGAGAGGCTCGGGGAGGGAGAATCCATAGAAAAAGCAATGATCACTATGAAAGATGATGAAAAAACCTTGATCTCCCGACTTACCCTGGAGCCAGGCTTTGATATCTATAATGTAGACAAAAACATTGAAGATTGTATAAAGACGATTAAAGGCCGGATTATTGAGAATTCTCTGAGAGAGATCCAGGAAAGGATCAGAGAGGCCGAAAGGTCAGGTCAGGAGCATAAATTAAGGGCATTATTAATGGAAAAACAGCGGATTTTAAGAGACGCAGCACGTCTTAAATGCACGATACAGGATACATGATACAGGATTCAGGAAATAATGTTGCATAAATTCGGAGGCTGGTAGGCTAATTTTTGCAACCTTTGGGTTGAATAATAAATCTTGACAGGAAACGGGATAGGGTATGAAAGAGGGATTTGATTATTTCGAAAATCAGGATGGGGTAAATGACACGGGAAACCTCGTAAGGGCTGATCTGTGGCGAGAAGAGCCTGAGGAATACGAGACTGGAAAGGAGGTCTCAATCGAGGGGGACTATGAACCTGTAAAGCTATACCTGAAAGAGATGGGGAATATCCCCCTTCTTACCAAAGAGGGAGAGATAGAACTCGCAAAAAAGATAGAAAGAGGCAGGGAAAAAACCATGAGGGCCATCTTCTCCCTACCCTTCGCTATAGAAAAGATCATTGCCCTCGGAAAGGCCATGAAGAATGGTGAAGCCCCAATTGATGAGATCATGCTATGTGAAGGTGATTCCGAAGAAACAGAAGATCAGGAGAGAAAGAGATTTTATACCATTACAGAAGAGATAAAGAAATTATACCTAAAAAGGCTCGATCTCCTGAAAAGTGTCTGTGATATTTCCCCCGATGCTCAAACATCTATGGCTTCAACAAAGACCAAAAAAAATCAAAGCGTCTTAAAAGGCGAAGATAATGAGTTTCTCAAAAAAGCCCTTGATGCTAACAGGGAAAAGATACTTGAAAAGGTGCGATTACTTAGACTAAGAGATGATGTTATGTGCGCTCTATCAGAGGAATTGCAGAGAATGATAACCGAAATAGAGGCGATAAACAGAAGGATCAAATCCCTTTCGAAAAGGAGTAGAAGGTTGGTGAGTTCACCGAAACAGGACGATAAATCCGTAAGGGAAAGGATCGAGAGATATCAGGAGGAGAAGAGGATTATAGAGACATCGGCAGGCATAAGGCTTGACGGCATGAAAAGGGCATTAAAAGTCTTCCAAGAAGGTAGAGATGAAATGGCGGAAGCAAAGGATGCTCTTATTGAGGCCAACCTCAGACTCGTCATCAGTATTGCAAAGAGGTATCTTGGAAAGGGTTTAAACCTTTCTGACCTAATTCAGGAAGGCAATATCGGCCTGATGAAGGCCGTTGATAAGTTTGAATACAGGAGGGGATACAAGTTTAGCACCTATGCAACTTGGTGGATAAGACAGGCTATAACAAGGGCACTGGCTGATCAATCAAGGACTATAAGGATTCCTGTTCATATGGTAGAAGTGATCAACAGGGTATCGAGGGCAACGAGGGAACTTGTTCAGGAACATGGTGATGAACCCTCTGCTGAGGATATTGCAGCAAAGATAGGTATGCCACCTGAGAAGGTTAAGGCAATATTAAAAATAACAAAGGAGCCTATATCTTTAGAGACTCCTATCGGGGAAGAAGAAGATAGCCAGTTAAGAGACTTTATTGAGGACAGAGAAACACCTTCACCAATGGATATGGCAATAAACGATGACCTCAGAGAGCAGATTGAGAAATTGCTCTGCACACTGAACTCAAAGGAAGCTGAGATCATAAGAAAGCGATTTGGAATTGGAGAAGGCATGCCACATACGCTCGAAGAGCTTGGTCAGGAATTTGGAGTTACCCGAGAAAGGATAAGACAAATAGAGATGAAGGCTATGCGAAAATTAAAGCACCCCAAAAGAAGCAAGTGGTTGAGGTCATTCCTCACCTCTTGACGCATAATATCCATTAGGATTATAGTAATAGACTATTGATTGCTTCAGGGCCCTTAGCTCAGTTGGTAGAGCTACCGGCTCATAACCGGTTGGTCCCAGGTTCGAGTCCTGGAGGGCCCATTTAATCACTTCAGGAGATCATGTGATAGAAGAACTGAGAAACCTTATAGAACTGCAGCGCATCGATAGCGATATCGTTAAAAAAACAGACCTCATCGAATCAATCCCTCGAAAGATATCCGTCTTTGAGAAACCCTTAAAGGAGGCGAAATTATCCTTTGAAAAGGCTAAACAAAAGTATGAGTCTATCGAGAAGAAGAAAAAGGATAAAGAAAGACTTCTTGATGAAATAAATGAAAAGATAAAAAAGCTTAAGGCGAGGACATCGGAGATAAAGACCAATAAGGAATATCAGGCGCATCTCAAAGAAATAGAATCAGCAGAAAGAGAGACCCGCTCTGTGGAGGATGATATACTATCCCTAATGGAATTACTTGATAATGCCCACAAAGAGTTGAAGTCAGAAGAAGAAAAGCTAAAGAATGAAGAAGCTAAGCTCCGGGATTTAGAGAAAGGTCTGAAGAAGGAGACCGAGGATGCACAAAAGGAGATCGATCAACTACGAGCCGGAAGGGCTGACATAGCAAGAAAAATTAGTCCCGATCTTTATAAGCTATATATATCCCTGTTAGAGACGAAAAACGGTCTCGCCGTTACAGAGGTAAGAGACGGTATTTGTCAGGGCTGCAACATGAGCATATCCCCTCAGCTTTATGTGGAGATAAAAAAGAATGACGAAATATATCAATGCCCTCAGTGTCGAAGGATATTATACTGGAAGGCAGCAACATGAAGAAAGGCACACTCTATACTGATGGTGCCTCCAGCGGAAACCCTGGTGAATCAGGGATAGGTGTGGTTTTAACAACAGAGGACAGAAAAATAGAGTTATCAGAATACATAGGCAGGGCTACCAATAATGTGGCTGAATATACAGCATTGATAAGAGGGCTTGAGAAGGCAAAGAAAATCGGCCTGGATAAAGTTGATATCCTGCTCGATTCTGAACTCCTCGTAAAGCAGATAAAAGGTGAGTATAATGTGAAGAGTGAATCCCTGAAGGTCCTTTATGGAAAGGTTATCTCACTTTTAAAAACATTCAACTCTTACAGCATAAGACACATTCCGAGGGAAAAAAATGCCGTTGCCGATAGGCTCGCAAGAAAAGCAGTAAAAAGCAAAGGAAGGATTTAAGAGGTAATTTATGGCTTATGAATTCCTTTTACCTGATCTTGGCGAAGGAATGACAGAGGCTGAGATCAGGAGGTGGCTTGTTAAAGAAGGAGAGATGGTCGAGGAACACCAGGTCGTTTTAGAGATCGAGACGGATAAGGCTGTTGTCGAGGTTCCATCCCCTATAAAAGGAAAGGTCTTGAGGATAAACAAGGATGTGGGAGAGGTTGCCAGGGTGGGAGAGGTTTTAATGACCATTGATGAAGGTGCTATAGAAGAGAAGCCGACCGAGAAGGAAGTAAGGTCTGTTTCTGTTGTTGGTACCCTTCCAGAAGAAGAGGAGATACTTGCTACCCCTGCTGTCAGGGCACTTGCCAGGGAACTCGGTGTTAAGATAGAAGACATCAAAGGCTCTGGACCAGGTGGGAGTATAACAAAGGAAGATGTTATCGAGGCATCAAAAAGCGTAAAAGGTGCAATGGATCAATATGGTCCTGTTGAGAGATTGCCGATAAGGGGTCTCAGGAGAACCATATCGAAGAATCTTTTGCAATCCCAGAAGACTACAGCCTTTGTTACAGGCATGGATGAGGCTGATATAACTGAATTGTGGTATTTAAGGGAAAGGGAAAAAAAGTCTATCTTAGAAAAGGGGATTCACCTCACCTTCATGCCTTTCTTCATTAAGGCAGTGCAACATGCCCTCATAGAACACCCCCTTCTTAATGCCTCTGTTGATGAGGAAAGAGAAGAGATTATTATAAAGAGATATTACAACATGGGCATCGCCGTTGATACACCTGACGGACTCATGGTTCCGGTAATAAGGGATGTTGATAAAAAGTCGATCCTCGAACTGGCAGCAGAGATACAGGAACTCAGTCAAAAGGCGAGGGAGAGGAAGATAAAGATCGAGGAGATGAAGGGGAGTACCTTTACGATAACGAATTATGGACATTTTGGTGGCACCTTTGCAACACCCATTATAAACTACCCTGACGTTGCAATACTCGGTACAGGGAAGATCACTGAAAAGCCATGGGTAAAGGATGGACAGGTAGTTATAAGAAAGATCCTCCCCCTTTCCTTAACCTTTGACCACAGGGTAACGGATGGCGTTGACTCAGCAAGGTTTCTCTCAAAGGTCATTCAGTACCTCGAAGACCCAGCACTGCTGTTTATCGAAAGCACATAACTATATCTCCTTCTTGACCCTCTTCTGATAAAACTCACACTTCCGGCAGTCCTCAAACTTCTGGGCAAATGTGCCTTGCACCTTGCCTTCACAGAATGTCCCCGCCACAACCCAGCATATCCTCCCAAAGTGTGGATAGGCAGGGCATTTGATCGTTGCATCCTTATCCCTTCCGCATTTCATATATTCCCAGCACTGTACCTTTGTGTATTCCTCTTCTGCCTGATAAGGAAAGTAGAGAGAAAAGGTCGACCCCCTTCCCAGGGTGCTTTCTGCCCTTATGAAACCACCATGTTCTTCAATCACCTTTCTTGTGATTGATAGACCGAGACCCGTGCCATGGCCTGTGACTTTTGTCGAGTAAAATGGTTCAAAGATGTATGGCAGTCTATCTTCAGGTATGCCAACCCCTGTATCTGAGACTTTAATATAGATAAAATCAGCATTATGGATCTCTTCCATACCAGAGGATATTGTGAGAATTCCTCCATCAGGCATTGCATCTATTGCATTTGTAATGAGATTTGCAAGGGCCCTCTTGACCTGATCTCCGTCTATCAAGATCCCTGGAGTCCCCTCCTCTACCTTTATGTCAATACTTATATTCTGATCCTTACAGAGATCTTCAAAAATCACAACAGTCTCTCTGATAACATTCTTTACATCATGTTTTTCGAGGTGGAATCTCGCCTCCCGCGGAAAGGCCATCAGATCCCTGAGAATACTCTCGAGTCTCCCTACCTCACACCTTATCGTATCTGCATAATCCTTCTCCCTTTCAGTCGATGCTATCTTAGAAAGCCTCTTTGCAAATCCTCCTATAGAGGTGAGAGGGTTCCTTATCTCGTGAGCAACATCAGCTGTTAGTCTACCAAGGGAGGCGAGCTTTTCTGCCTGAAACAATTTCTCCTGAGACTTCTTAAGTTCCTCCGTCTTTTTCGCCA
>JBKBUB010000076.1:0-3132 GCA_046290925.1 Thermodesulfovibrionales bacterium
CCCATCTTCCTTCTAATACGAGGCCTGCTGCAGAACTCTCCCATATCACTATAGACCAGGTAGTTATAGGTTCTTGCACCAACGGCAGGCTTGAAGACCTGAGAGAGGCTGCAACAGTGATAAAAGGTAAGAAGGTAAATCCAAACGTGAGAATGATCGTTATTCCTGCGACACAGCAAATTTACAGGGAGGCAATGAAAGAGGGGCTGCTTGATATCTTTATAGAGGCTGAGGCTGTTGTATCAACGCCTACCTGTGGTCCCTGTCTCGGGGGGCATATGGGTATCCTTGCAAAGGGAGAGAGGGCTCTTGCTACGACAAATAGAAACTTTGTCGGCAGGATGGGTCATCCTGAGAGCGAGGTTTATCTGTCAAATCCCGCAGTGGCTGCGGCCTCTGCTATACTCGGAAGGATTGGAACACCGGAGGAGGTATTATAAGGTGAAAGAGAAGATATTAAAACTTGGGTTACCAAAGGGAAGCCTTCAGGAATCTACATTGAGGCTCTTCAGAAAGGCAGGCTACATAATAAGTGTCTCGGGCAGGTCCTATTATCCTGTCTTTGATGACCCTGAGATAGAATCAATGCTCATTCGGGCTCAGGAGATGGCACGGTATGTTGAGGATGGTCATCTCGATTGTGGCCTTACAGGTAAGGACTGGATACTTGAACAAAATGCCGATGTTGTTGAGGTCGCTGAATTAAGGTATGCAAAGGAGGGCTTCAGGCCTGTTAAATGGGTCATAGCGGTTCCTGTGGATTCGAAGATAAAGACGATTAAGGACCTCGAAGGCAAGAGGATTGCAACAGAACTCGTTGGCTTCACAAAGAGGTATCTTAAACAAAGAGGCATAAAGGCCGAGGTAGACTTCTCCTGGGGTGCGACAGAGGTTAAGCCTCCTTATCTTGCTGATGCCATAGTCGAACTGACCGAAACAGGGGCATCTCTAAGGGCAAATAACCTGAGAATAGTAGAGGTCATGATAGAGTCAACAACAAGATTTATTGCCAATAAAAAGGCGTGGCAGGATAAATGGAAGAGGCAGAAGATGGAAAATATTGCATTGCTCTTGAAAGGTGCCCTTGCAGCAGAGGAGAAGGTTGGACTTAAGATGAATGTCCCTGAGGATTCCTTCAAAAAGGTTCTATCACTCCTTACTGCCATGCATTCTCCAACTGTCTCTCCACTATCAGATAAGGGTTGGTATGCGATTGATGTGGTTATAGATGAAAGAACTGTAAGGGATATCATCCCAAAGTTGAAAAAGGCTGGAGCATCTGGTATAGTTGAATATCAATTAAATAAAGTGATTCCTTAACCCCATTTTAGTGCTACCGAGCCCCGCACCCACTGCAGATGGACGGGCTTGCGAGAGGGTATACTTTACCGTCTGCAGTGGGTGCGGGGCTCGGTGCTCTGTCGCACTGCAGTAATTTTTGATTCACCGATGTTCTGTTGCTACACTGGCCGAAGGCAGGGATAGTCAGATCTCAACTATAACGGGCATTATCATCGGTCTTCTCTGCATTGTATTCCTCAGGTATTTTTTAAGAACACTTCTTAACCTGTCTTTGAGGAGGGCTGAATCGGTTATCAATTCCCTGTCCATATCCTTCAGGACATCAGAGACTATCCTCTTTACCTCGCCTATCACCTCTGGAGAGGCATCCTCAAATATGAAGCCCCTCGATATTATGTCAGGTCCTGAGACTATATTCCCTGTAAGCTTTTCAACAGTCAGGAGGACAAGGACTATCCCGTCATGGGCAAGCCTTCTTCGATCCCTGAGAACAACATCCTCTACGCCGCTTATGCCCCTTCCATCGATGAAGACCATGCCAGAGTTAACCTTTCCATTTTTTCTCGCACCTTCTTCAGTAACCTCTAAAATATCACCATTTTCGAGGATGAATATGTTCTCCCTCGGTATCCCCACCTTTTCGGCCAGTTGGGCATGAAAGGCCAGGTGCCTGTATTCGCCATGGATTGGCATGAAATATCTTGGCCTTATTATATTGAGCATGAGTTTTAGCTCTTCCTTCGAGGCATGTCCAGAGACATGTATCTCCGAGACCTTCTCATAGATCACATTTGCACCACGTCTGCAGAGGTGGTTTATTATCTTTCCAATTGACCTCTCATTTCCGGGTATTATCTTTGCCGATAGAATGACCGTGTCGCCTTCCTTAACCTTTATTGTCTTGTGCTCACCTGTTGCTATCCTCGAAAGGACACTCATTGGCTCACCCTGACTACCTGTTGTTATTATCACAACCTCCTCGTCTTTGAGGGTACCCAGATCTTCAAGCCTGAGCCATGTATCTCTCGGTATCTTTAGATAGCCGAGGTCAAGGGCGATCTGTGAATTATTAACTATACTCCTGCCACAAAGAATGACCTTTCTGCCAAACATCACGGCAACATCAATGGCCTGTTGAATCCTGTGAATGTTCGTGGCAAAGGTTGCAATGATTATTCTTCCCTTTGCCTTTGAAAAGATGTCCTCAAAGGCCCTTCTTACCTCTTTCTCAGAGAATGTAAACCCTCCTCTTTCAGCGTTTGTGCTGTCCGACAGAAGAAGAAGGGTGCCATCCTCGCCGAATTCAGCAAATTTATGAAAGTCCATCAACTGGCCATCTACGGGTGTTGGGTCGAGTTTGAAGTCTCCTGTGTGCACAATCCTTCCGAGAGGCGTCTTTATCCCTAAACCTACACCATCGACTATGCTGTGAGTGACCCTCACAAATTCTATCTCAAAGATGCCTAATTGTATTATGTCCCTTGGCCTGACAGGAATAAGCCTTATATGTTCAAGATTATGTTCCTTTAGTTTTTCTTTGATAAGTCCAAGAGTTAAGGGTGTGCCATAAATGGGTACATCTATCTCTTTCATGAGAAAGGGAAGAGCACCTGTATGGTCCTCATGGCCGTGGGTTATGAGTATGCCCTTGATTTTTTCTTTATTGTCAAGCACATAGGAGAAATCGGGTATTACAAAGTCAACGCCAAGCATATCCTCCTCGGGGAACATTAAGCCAGCATCAATGAGGATAAGGTCATCACCGTATTCGATGACTGTAGAATTAAGTCCTATCTCCTCTACACCGCCGAGGGGTATTATGGAAAGAAC
>JBKBUB010000076.1:3142-3382 GCA_046290925.1 Thermodesulfovibrionales bacterium
TTCAACGAGACTCATCCTTTAGGTGAATAGGCTGAAGGCTGAAGTGAATAGGCTGAAGGCTGAAGAGATTAGGCTGAAGGCTGAAGGCTGAAGTTACTCTTAAGCCTAAAGCCTTAAGCCTTAAGCCTATATTTGAGGCATGCCAGCCCCCGAATTTATGCAACATTAAGGTTAATTTTTGCAACGTTTTGGTCATGTCAGGTCAGGAGAAATTCGAGAAGGGCCTTCTGGGTATGAAGC
>JBKBUB010000076.1:3392-6837 GCA_046290925.1 Thermodesulfovibrionales bacterium
CAACGCTATGAGGGCCATCGATGACCTCATCCGTTATCTCCTCTCCACGATGGGCAGGAAGACAGTGGAGGACTATTACATCATTCTTTGCACATCTTAATAACTCTCTATTGACCTGATAGGGTCTAAACCTTTTTCTCCTCTCTTCTGTTTCCTTCTCCTTGCCCATGCTTGTCCAAACATCTGTATAAATTACATCTGCCCTGCCTGCTGCTTCACGGGGGTCCCTCAAAATAATTATTTCTTTCTTAGCTCTCTCTCTCGCCCTTTCGAGGACATCAGGGTCGGGCTCATAACCCTCGGGACAGGCCATGGTGAGATTCATCTCCATCCTCGATGCCGCCTCAATAAGTGAATTGGCCACATTATTCCCATCCCCTATGTAGGCAAGATGAATATCCTTAATCCTTCCTTTTCTCTCAAGAATTGTCATTAGGTCAGCCAGTGCCTGGCATGGATGATGTAAGTCTGAAAGGCCATTTATAACAGGTATAGTGGCGCTATTATAAAATTCCTCAATCCTCTCATGACCAAAGGTTCTTATTACAATGGCACTGAGGTATCTTGAAAGGGTCATGGCTGTGTCCTTAATCGTCTCACCCCTTCCGAGTTGTAGGTCTGAGGGATTCATATATATGGCCTGAGCGCCCAGTTGGTATATACCTACCTCAAAGGATACCCTCGTCCTCGTAGAGGATTTCTCAAATAAAAGACCGATGCTTTTACCTATGAGAGGGCATTTGTTCTTGTCTTCACCAGCCTTTAATTTTATAGCCCTCTCAATTATTGATGTTATCTCCTCTTGCGAGAGGTCCCAGAGTTTCAGAAAGTCTCTCTTCATGATCTTCTCCTTAATACATCATCGAGTATATCTATCATATGGTCTATATCCTTTTTCTGAACAATAAGTGGTGGTGTGAAGCGGATGACATTCCCTGCTGTGCAATTTATAATAAGGCCTCTTTCAAGGCAATCCTTTACTATTTCCGAGCAATCCAGGGACATCTCCATCCCTATCATAAGACCCATTCCTCTTACATCTATGATAACGCTCGAATACTCCTCCTTCAATTCCATCAATCCCTGCATCAGGTAATCCCCCATCCTTCTGCATTGGTCAAGGATAAATCCATCTTCAAGGATAGTTTCTATGGTGGCGATGGCTGCAGCACAGCAGAGTGGATTACCCCCAAATGTTGAGGCATGAGAGCCTGGTTGAAAAGATGAAGCAACCTTATCAGTTGCAAGAACCGCTCCAATGGGAACCCCGCTGCCGAGTCCTTTTGCAAGGGTCATTATATCTGGTTTTATACCAAAATGTTCATAGGCAAAGAGCTTTCCTGTCCTTCCCATACCTGTCTGCACCTCATCGAGTATGAGGAGGATTCCATGGCTATCACAGATCTCTCTCACGCCTGTAAGATAATCTGAAGACGGGATTCTAACACCTCCTTCACCCTGAATGGGCTCTAACATGATGGCACAGGTTTTCTCATTTACTGCAGATTCAAGGGCCTTGAGATTATTGAACTCTACATATCTAAACCCTGGCATGAGGGGTTCAAAACCCTTCTGGAACTTCTCCTGTCCGGTGGCTGTCAGGGTTGCAAGGGTCCTGCCATGAAAGGAATTCAGGGCAGTTATTATCTCATAGCGATTAGCCTTCATATTCTCCTTTGCATATTTCCTTGCAAGCTTAATGGCCCCTTCGTTTGCCTCGGCACCGGAATTGCAGAAAAATACCTTATCTGCAAAGGAATTAGCCACAAGGAGTTTTGCCAGCTTTATCTGTGGTTCGTTGTAATAGAGGTTTGAGACATGGATCAGCCTCTGGGCCTGTTTCTGGATAGCCACAACAACCTTTGGATGGCAGTGTCCCAGAACATTAACAGCAATGCCTGCAACGAAGTCGAGATATTCCTTCCCATTCACCCCCCAGACCTTAATACCCCGCCCTTTTCTCAGTACAACAGGCATCCTGTTGTAGGTATTCATCACATAGTGGCTTGACTCTTCAAAGAATTTCCTGATGTCCATAGGAAATGATAACGAAAACAGGGTCTAAAAATCAAATTAAACAGCGCTACTACTCAAGCCATTTCAAGATTTCATCTACCTTTACCCTATCACTCCTGTAACTGTTTGCCCTATCAGACATATCAGGATAGCCAATTGAGATGCCCAGGATAAGCCTCTTTGATTCAGGAATGCCGAGGAATCTTTTAACCTCCTGCGAATAATCTGTCAGAAATGCCTGTGGTACTGTGCCGAGGCCATGGGCATGAGCTGCGAGCATCAGGGTCTGTGCAAACATACCCATATCGAGGATAGACCACTCTGTAAGAACTGAATCCTGAAAAAGGAACAGGCCATGAGGGGCTCCATAGAATTTAAAGTTCGCCCTCTTTGCCTTCTTCTGAGCCTCTGGCGATGTTATATCTATCCCCATGAATTCAGCCCTTTTCATGAGATGATTTTTAATCCTTTCTTCTAAATGTTCAGGCCATTTCAAAGGTTCTGGAAGGTCAGGACAGGGCCTCTCACCCTTCTCGAGTAGATTGAGAAGGATTTCTGTGAGAGCCTCTTTTTTCTTACCCGAGACTATAGCAACCTCCCAGGGCTGACTGTTCTTGTAAGAAGGACTCCTCAGGGCTGTCTCAACGATGCTCATGAGCAAATCCTTAGGAACAGGGTCAGGCCTGAACCTTCTGATACTCATCCGTGTTCGGATACATTCAATTGCGTCCATGAGACCTCCTTTCTATTAAATGGGTTGAGGTATATATTATCACCTATCCCCATGCCTATCTTTCAAAAAAATTATAGAAAACAGTACAAAGGAGACAAAGGACATCATAGCACCGTAATAGAATAAGGCGTAAGAGCCGATTTTCTGCCATAGAAGGCCTCCAATTATACCAGAGGGTAGGGCTGCAAGACCGACGGTTGTATGATAAATCCCATAACCTGTTGCCTTTATCTCAGGACGTATGAGCGTGGCAACATAAGCCCTTTGTACGCCTTCGTTCATGGCTACAAAAAGACCATATCCAATGAATAAAAGCCAGGCGTGTAAAGGTGCTTTGGCCAGAGCAAAACCTAAAAACAACAAAGATAAGAGAATATAGCTCATCATAATAGTCCTTCTCTTACCAAACTTGTCTGAAAATTGACCGATGGGTATGGCCAGGGATGCTGAAACGATATTAAATGTAAGATACAATAAGGGTATTATTTCAATCCCTATACCAATCTCCTGTGCCCTGAGCACCAAAAAGGCCTCTGTCGTTTTGCCGAGGGTGAAGAGGGCTGAGATAAGAAGGAATATCTTAAACTTCCTGTCAATCCCTTTTAGACTAACCCTTGGTTTTTCCACTTGGCATTGTCTGGAGACCTCCTTAACGTATAAGAGGATAGTTATTAGAGCGAGGGCACCTGGTATTTT
>JBKBUB010000077.1:0-6756 GCA_046290925.1 Thermodesulfovibrionales bacterium
AAGGCAATGGAGGAATATTCAAAGGCCATCAATGAGGATATTTCTTGGGCCCCTGCCTATCATGGAATGGGTGTGACCTATATGCTTAAAAGGGATATCCGGCATGCAGAGACATACTTTAAAAGGGCTCTTGAGGTGGAACCGGATAATGTCTTTGTTCTATCTGATATGGCTGACCTTATGCTGATAAAGAGAGAATCCCCTGAAAAGGCCCTTGCCTTTGCAGAAAGGGCTATTGCTAAGACCCCTCCGTTCTACCAGCCCTATCTTGCCATGGGTAATGTTCTGTTAGTAACGGGAAGAGAGGACTCGGCAGAGAGATTTTACCGGGAAGCCTCGGAAAGGGGGGCAAAAGAGTATATGATTTTACTGAATAAGGCAAGGATTTATTATTTAAGAGGCGATGGGAAGAGGGCAGAAGAATACTTACGGAAATTAAAGAATATTGAAGGCCTTCCATTGAGAGTGAAGGAATTGATTCATTAAAAATTAAGGGGCGAGTTTACTCGCCCCTTTTAAATAATAAGTAAAAACTACTTCTTTTCCGCGGGCTTTTTCTCTTCAGCCTTTGGAGCTGCCTCTTTCTTCTCGGCTGGTGCAGCCTTTACCATGATGGATTTTGCCATGTTTTTGCCATCCATCTCGGCATACCTTACCATGACCTTGTCACCGACCTTAATATCACCGAGGGCCTTTTTCTCCTTGCCGATCTTTACTGTGGTCTTGTCATCGGCTGTGAGGGCCACATCGCCTGCCTTACCCTTTACAGTAAGTGTCTTTGCTGTTGCATCAACAGCCGTGACCTCACCTGTAACCTGCTTTACCTTTGCAGGTGCTTTCTTTTCAGCAGGAGCAGCCTCCTTCTTCTCAGCAGGAGCAGCTTCCTTCTTCTCTGCAGCGATGGCGAAACCTGCTACAGAAAGGACAAAGAGCATTGCTACTATGAGGGCTATTACTCTTTTCATTCCGAATCACCTCCTTTCTTTTTTGTCAGAATATTTAATTATCAAAATACATGCCAGTTGATGCCGTTTATATATTTAAAGCATATCAAGGATTTACAGGATGTACAATCTTAAGGTATAAAATCGGTAAAAAAGATTATCCCTAATCAGGAAAGGTCATCCTTTTTTGAGGATATGTTTCCCAAACCGAATTTTTCCCATCTATACCAGAAGGTCTTGTAACTCATTCCCAGAAGACGTGCTGCCCTGGCAGCAACATTATTTGCCTTTACCATGGCCTTTTTAAGCAGTTCCTTCTCGAGATTCTCGAAATTGATCCCCTCGTCAGGTAAATCAAAATCTAATATCCCGCTGGACATGGGTATCTTCAGTTCCGTCTTTATTTCCTCTATCTTGATCGTGTCAGAGTCACACATTAGAACAGCCCTTTCAATGACCGATTCGAGTTGCCTTATATTCCCGGGCCATGGGTATTCTGAAAGGGCCTTCATGGCTGATGAATCAATACCCTTAACCCTTTTGCCAAATTCGTTGTTATACTTTTCAATAAAGTGCTTTACCAGTGCCGGTATATCCTCTCTTCTATGTCTCAGGGGAGGAAGTTCTATAGTTACTACCCGGAGCCTGTAATAGAGGTCTTCCCTGAATCTTCCTTCCTTCATCTCTTTCTCGAGATCTTTGTTGGTAGCTGCAATAATCCTTACATCAACCTTAATTGCATCTCGTCCTCCAAGCCTCCTGATCTCCTTTTCCTGAAGAACCCTCAGTATCTTTGATTGTGTCAGGAGAGGCAGATCACCGATCTCGTCCAGGAAAAGGGTACCCCCATTGGTTGCCTCAAAGAGACCCTTTTTCCTCGCTGTTGCTCCTGTGAATGCGCCAGGTTCATAACCAAAGAGTTCACTCTCTATGAGATTCTCGGGTATGGCCGCACAGTTTATGGCGGTAAAGGGCTTTGTTGCTCTCGGGCTGTTGTAATGGATGGCCTTTGCTATTAACTCCTTACCTGTACCACTTTCTCCGAGTATCAGGACAGTGACAGGGTTTGTGGAGACCTTTTTTATAAGATTTATCACATTCTCCATTGCCTTCGAATGTCCTACAATGCTATCAATATTGAATCTTTCATAGAGGGCCTGTTGAAGTTCCTGAGTTTTCTTTAGAAGTTCTATTTTCTCGAGGGCTTTTTTTATCGTTACTAAAACGACATCCTTCTCAAGGGGTTTTGTGAGAAAGTCAAAGGCTCCGTGTTTCATTGTCTCTACTGCCATGGATATGGTGCCGAAGGCGGTCATCATTATAACAGCTGGAGGCTCTTTTAGAGATTTCATCCTTTCCATCAGTTCTAATCCATCCATGCCCTCCATCTTAAGATCAGTAAGGACAAGATCGGGATTATAGATAGCTGCGAGTTTCAATGCCTCTTCACCCGATGAAGCTGTATAGGTCTCGTATCCTTCGCCCTCGAGTATTGTCCTCAGTATATTCCTCTGAAGTGGTTCATCATCTACAACAAGAATTACAGCCATTCCTTCTTACCCCTCACAATATACAGAAACTACTTCCCTGTTCGGCATTGGTAGTTTAATTATTACTTTGCTACCCATTCCTTCAACGCTATTGAACTCTATGTTACCACCATGTTCCTCTACGATCCTCTTTGTCGTGGCAAGACCGAGGCCGAGACCTGTTGTCTTTGTGGAGAAGAAAGGCTCAAAGACCTTGGAAATATTCTCCTTTGGTACCCCTGTGCCTGTATCGGTTATAGTAATTACCAATTTACCGTCATCTTTTTTTGTATTTATTGTAAGCGTGCCACCCGATGGCATGGCCTGAAAGGCATTTATTATCACATTGAATAGACATGTCTTTATCAGTTCAGAGTCTACAAAGATATCCGGTAAGAAATCAAGTTTTTCTTCAATAACAACCCCTTCACAAGATGCCTTTGCCTTAATTATCTCTATCACGTCCCTCAGAAGAGCCTCAACATTTATATGTTGTTTGTTTAATCTCAGAGGTCTACCGTAATCGAGAAAGTCATTGACGAGCTTGTTGAGTCTCTGTATCTCCTGCTTGATGCTGTTTATTAAATTCTGGAAGTTTTCGTACCGCTCATTCTCGACAGGACGATAATAATCCTTTATATGGTCTATACTCAGGTTTATAAAGTTGAGCGGATTTCTTATTTCATGAGCTATGCTTCTGGCCAGTTGACCCACAGCAGAAAGATGTTCAGCCTCTCTCAGCCTTTCCTCGATCTCTTTATTTTCTTTCAGACGTCGAACCATAAAATTGAAACTTTCTGTCAGTTGACCGATCTCGTCTTTACGTTCTGTTGGTAGAGTTACATCCAGTTCTCCTCCCGCTACCTTCTTTGCTGCCCTCACTATTTCCTGAATTGGTTCTGTATATCGTAAGGACAGGAGTATAGCTATACCTATGCCAAAGGCAAAGACGAAAAGAGCGGCAAGGACTCTCTTAATAAAATTTGTCTTCTGTAAAGCAGAAATATCTTCTGCATTTATCCGTAAATGGATATATCCATAATGGGCTTCACCAGCAACGACAGGTAATATTACATCATAGGCCTTGCCTTCCTTTGAAACAGGCTCACCTAATTCTGCCTTAATTATCAATTCCTTCTTCTTAGGGCTGACAGGTGAACCTATCTTTGCGGGATTAGTACTTGCTATGATCTCATCGGAATTGCTTATTATAGATATCTCTTTAATACCCTTTGCATTCAAATTCTTGAGGTATTGTGATAATCTCATCTCATCTGTCGAACCGGAACCTGTAACTTCTTCAACACCAATCTGGATGGCCTTCGAGAGTTCTGTCGTCTGGCTTGCAAGTTGATTTAGAAGCGCCTTCTCCGATTGCCAGTAGAGAAAAAATAAAATGGTCAAGAGTATAAAACTCAAAAAGAGCATCATGAGGACAAGTTTCTTGTTAAGGGAAAGGTTTAGGAAAAAGCTCCTGAACATGTTATATTATAACTTATTTACCTCCCTATAAGCACATTAAAGAAAGAAGGGTTATCACAGAATTTTAAACCTGTCTCAAGTGTAATCTTTCCATCCAGATAAAGCATTGCAAGACTGTGGTCTATTGATGTAAAGTCATGTTTATCAGTCCATCCTGAATAAGTAAATCCCCTATTTTCTTTCTTATTCTCCTGACCATTTTCTCCTCCGAAATCAAGTTAAAGGATATAGGCATAAAAAATCACTATTGCAATTTACCACAAATTTGATATTTTATAAAGTCTATGTGTAGACAATATGTATAAAAGGTAATGTCAAAAGTTTTATGAAAAAAGAAGGGAGAAATATGAAAACAGAAATCCAACCGCAAATTATGGCAAGATGAAAATCTTGATAGAGTAATAAGAGATGAGAAAGAGTTTTTAGAGAAGCTTAACTACATTGCCAATAATCCGATTAAGGGAAATTTAGCAGAAAGATATGAGGACTTCAAATGGTTATATATAAAAGGCATGACAGGCAAGACGCCTGTCCTACCAATAGGAGATGGAGAAAATAATATAACTCGGTGATAAACAATGGTTTCGGGTATTTTAGCTTAAAAACTTTTGACATTACTGTATAAAAAATGAGGAGGAGAAATGTTAATCAA
The DNA here is from genome assembly GCA_046290925.1 of Thermodesulfovibrionales bacterium. Taxonomy (GTDB): domain Bacteria; phylum Nitrospirota; class Thermodesulfovibrionia; order Thermodesulfovibrionales; family UBA9159; genus JBBIPQ01. The sequence goes on from JBKBUB010000077.1 coordinate 4,608, forward strand.
GCAGATAACAGTAGGTCCCTTACAGTCAAACTGTTTTATTATTGGAGATGAGGAGACAGCCGAGTCTATTGTTGTAGATCCAGGAGATGAGCCTGATCTCATAATGGATGTTATAGACGGGAATGGACTGAAGGTTAGTTACATTGTTTGCACACATGGTCACTTCGACCATGTCGGTGCTGTCTCGGACATCAAGGGAAAAACAGGTGCCAAGGTTGTAATCCATAAGGATGAGTTAGAGATCTATCATGCTGCAAGGGATATGGCAGCCTTCTGGGGCTATGAGGTTGAAAGACTCCCCGAGCCTGATATGCTTGTTGATGATGGCGATAGAATAAGGATTGGTAATTTGAGCTTTACTATTATCCATGCGCCAGGACACAGCCCTGGTGGCATATGTCTTTATGGTGAAGGCATTGTGGTGACAGGAGATACCCTATTTGCGGGCTCTGTTGGAAGGACGGACTTCTATGGTGGGGACATGAATAAGTTAAGGGATTCCTTTAATAGATTGATGTTACTTCCTGAGGAGACGAAGATTTTGCCAGGACATGGTCCTCATTCCACGATAGGCATCGAGAAGAGAGATAATCCCTTTGCCTCAGATTTAGAATTCTGAAGTCTGGCGGGGTGGACGGGGCTCGAACCCTTGACTTGCAGTTTAAATTGATTTTTAAAGATTTTTTCTTGACCTGAAAGTTGCTGGGGACAGTCTGGGGACAGTCTTTTTCAGGCTGAGTTTTTCGATATCTGCTTTAAGGCTGTTGAGGTTGGCATGGGCATATCTTTCTGTCATCCTTATTGAGCTATGCCCCATAAGTTTTGAGACCTTATATATTGAAGTTCCCGAATTGACGAGATTTGAGGCGAAGGAGTGTCTTGTCGCATCGTACAGCCTTATATTACCGATGCCGGCTTTTTTTCTGACTTCATGCCACACCTTTTGAATGGTGTTTTTGTTGTAGTGTTTGCCAGTATTGGGGTTGATAAAGACGAAAGCCTCTGGCAGGTTATTTGAAACCCTTCTGGCAATAAACTCAAATATTTCGGGATGTATTGGTATTGTCACTGGAGATGACTTTTTACCCTTTCTTTTCTCTCTGTACACGCTTCCCGAGAAGGTAGCGGATATTGTTATTGTTGCGGTTTCAAGATTTACATTCTTGCATTTTAATGCCCTTGCCTCTGAGGGTCTGCATCCGTGCAGCATGAGAAACGCAAAGACAGGTTTGTGTTCGTCAGGGATTAGTTCGTACAGGGTTTTTTGGTCATTAATAGAAAGCCAGCTGAATGTTTTTTGTGTAGTTTCGATTTTTGGGAATGAGGGAACATAAGGGATCAACTCGAGATCCTTGCAGACGTAATTCAGAAATGCCTTGAAGGTATCAAGCATATTTTTGACGGTTTTTGGAGACAGGTCACCTCTTTCAATATGCTGCTGATAATTGATTATATCCAGTTTTCTTATTTCTCTGACATCTTTTACGCTAAAGAAATTTTTGGCGGTATTGAGATATCTTTTAAAATCTGTCCTGTATGACGGAGCAAGAGAATCGATTTTATGCTCGATATACTTTTCTATAAGAGTGGAAACATAAAACTCCTTTGCCTCGGATTTAACATATTTTGTCGGGTCAAAGATATGTTCTCTTATTTCATGTCTTATAAGTTCGAGGGTCTCATGAGCGATCTGGTATGAGTCGAGTATCCTGCCTGACCTGGTAGAGTAGACCTTGATTCTCTGTCCTTTCCAGAAGATGTCAATAAAGAACCTTGTTGGCTGTGTTTTGTGTTCAGAACAGATAAAACCGAGTCTGGGGACATGCAGGAATGCTCTGGAGCAGACAGGACACTTCTGTTTGGACCTGATTTTGCCCGGCAACGGCATTTTTCCCTCGCTATCAGGCAGGTTTAGGAGATAATACACCAGATCAATATTTTTCGTCAACTCCATAAAAATTTACACAAGCTATCAGAGTTGTTAATATGCCTTATATATATATATATATATATATTAGTGGCGGGTCTTCTGCTGAGCGAAAAATTTATAGAAGGCAAACAATGAAACATTTCTCTGTAATCGACAAATTAATTAGCAAAGCTGTGGGTGGAGACTATGATGTTGATGAATTGACAATCTATAAAATAT
>JBKBUB010000078.1:0-6684 GCA_046290925.1 Thermodesulfovibrionales bacterium
GTGAATGGTTAAAGAATGAGGTAAAATCAGGGAAAGTAGATAGAGTTGGTAACCATTAGTTACCGAAAAATCAAAGGAAATGTTAAAAGTTTTATGAAAAAAGAAGGGAGAAACAACGCGGTCATTGCCGTGAAAACGGCAATCCAGAAAATCCCACAGATACTGGATTCCTGCCTTCGCAGGAATGACGAACTGAGATGTTCCTTAAGACGTAGGGGTTCAAAATCTTGAACCCCTACTACTACAAATGGTTATATATAACAGGCATGACAGGCGAGACGCCTGTCCTACTATTTTTACAGACCTTGGTAGGACAGCCGTCTCGGCTGTCCAGATATTAGGAGATGGAGAGCAAATTAATATAACTCGGTGATAAACAATGGTTTCGGGTATTTTAGCTTAAAAACTTTTGACATTACTTAAGCAAAATAACGGGAGGGTTTCATGAGATACAGGGTCGGGAATTTGGGAAGAGTAGTAGTTCTGCGCCTCGAAGATGGAGAGGATGCAATAGCAGCTATAAGTGCCACGGCAAAGAAAGAGGGGATTAAGGCTGCGATCTTTTATCTCGTGGGAGGATTGAAGGGTGCAAGGGTTGTTGTTGGGCCTGAGAAGGAGGAGATGCCACCTGTGCCCATATGGAAAGAGATTAAAGAGAGTCATGAGATTATTGGCATAGGTACTGTCTTTTATCAGGATAATGAGCCAAAGATTCATCTTCACTCCGCATTGGGAAAGAGAGATGAGGTTAAGGTTGGATGCGTCAGGGAGAAGGCAGAGACCTTTCTCGTTCTTGAGGCGATTATACTTGAGCTTTCAGGAATCGATGCTGTTAGGGAGTTCGATCCCTCTACAGGGCTTTCCCTTTTGAATTTGTGATTAATAATGAGCATACTGAAACTCATCAAGGAGAGAAGGAGTATAAGGGATTTTGAGAAAAGGGATATACCAGAGGATATTATTGATAAACTGATCGATGCCCTCATCTGGGCGCCCAGTGCCGGGAATCTCCAGTCGAGGAAGTTTTATTTTGTTAGGGATAATAAGATAAAGAGGGAGCTTGCCACGGCTGCACTCAGTCAGCGATTTATTGCCGAGGCACCTCTCGTTGTTGTCGGTTGTACTGACAGCAGGATATACTCAAGGTATGGTGATAGGGGTGTTAATCTTTATGCAATTCAAGATGTGGCTTGTAGCATTATGAGCATGATGCTCCTTGCCTGGGAAAATGGTCTCGGTTCTGTCTGGGTAGGTGCCTTCAGGGAAGGTGAGGTGGCAGAGGTCCTTGACCTTCCTGATAATCTCAGACCTGTGGCAATAGTTCCTGTTGGTTATCCTTCCCGCATCCCATCACCTCCACCAAGGGTATCGAAAAAAGAGGCGATTGAATTTAGATAAAAAAGAAGGAGGAAAAATTTGGAAGAGAAATTCAAAAGATGGTTTGTAGACGATAAGGATCTTGAAGGGCTTGACAGCTATAAGGCAAGGGACATCATTGTTAAATGCTTCTTCGAGGCTCAAAAAGAGACCTTTTCGCGCTCACGGCAGACACTGGGACTCGAAGTAGACGAAAAAAAGATTCTCTCAAATATTGTGGCAGCAATAAGGCTTGCCTTCAAAGAAGTAGGAGAAGATTTTGATAAACCAACGAGGGAGAGTCTTTTAAAGGTTGTGGATGTGCTGGCAAGAAAGGCTGCATCCTGGGGGACACCAAAGGATATAATAGACCACCATAAGGAGCAGATACAGATGGTTCTAAGAGTATTGAGATAGAGTATTTATTATAATCTTCATATCTTCAGGGATAGGGCTTGAAAATTCCATATACTCTTCTGTTGCAGGGTGCCGAAAGCCAAGGCTTTCGGCGTGGAGCATCTGTCTCGGAAAGGTCACCCTCCTTTTACCAATCACTAATTCTGTCTTTCTCCCATAAGTCCTGTCACCCAATACAGGATGGCCTATTGAAGAGAAATGAACCCTTATCTGGTGGGTCCTTCCTGTGCCGAGCCTCACCTCTATCAGGGTGGCATCCTTAAATCTCTTAATTACCCTCCATCTCGTAACGGCCTCTTTCCCTCTTCTTACGACAGTTGACATCTTTTTCCTGTTCCTTTCAGATCTTCCGATTGGTTTTGCTATCTCACCTTCATCATCTTTTAAAGAGCCATAGATGAGGGCTATATATCTCCTTGTTATGCTTCTTTTCCTGAACTGCTCTACAAGGTCATAATAGGCCCTATCGTCAGTTGCTATGACCATTACCCCTGATGTATCCTTGTCGAGCCTGTGAACAACGCCAGGCCTTAAGGGGCCCCCGATCGTGGCCATCTTATCGAGGTGATAGGCGAGGGCATTCATTAATGTCCCCTTCCTGTGACCAGCCGCAGGATAAACAACCATGCCTGTAGGTTTATTAACGACCACCAGGTAATCATCCTTATAGAGTATCTCTACAGGAAGTGGTTCAGGTATGAGCCCTTCAGGCTCTTCAGCTGGAGTATTAATCATTATCCTGTCAGTCTCTTTGACCTTGTAGTTCTGCTTGACCCTTTCACCATTAACAAGGACATATCCTTCATTAATTAATCTCTGTATCTTTGAGCGCGTGAGGCCAGTCCTTTTCGTGAGGTAAAGATCTATCCTTTGACCTTTCCCTGATTCTTCAACAGTTAATTCCTGAATCATGCCTTCCTGTTCATCCCATAAAGCATTATTCCCGATATTATTGCTATACATACCCATAAAAACCCACCACTGTAATATTGAAGCAAGATCTTTCCGATCGCAATAGTTATGGCTATTACAGAGAGGCTGCCACAAATCCAGTTAATCAGAGAACCCCTTATATCCCTTCTCTCTATCGGGTCATTTATCAATGAGGCAACCTTATCCCATCCGATGCCAGGTCTCGTTTTTATATAAAACTCAATGAGCCTTGACCTTTCAACAGGTCTTGTGAGGAATGTGACCGTCAGCCAAATCACTGTCGATATGGATATTATGAAAAAGAGCTTTTCATAATAGGGCATATCTTTTAAGGGCGTGTAGGAATATACGAGTATCGTGACCGTAGTTGAACTCACCATAGCAGATATCTCGCTCCAGGCATTAATCCTCCACCAGAACCATCTCATTATATAAACAAGACCTGTTCCGGAGCCAAAGGCTATGAGGAACTTGAAGATCCCGACTATAGAGGTTGTGTAGTATGTTATTACTGCTGTGAGAATCGATAATATCAGGGTTACTATTCTTGAAACAAATATATAATGTGAATCTTTTGCCTCTCTTTTTACAAAGGGTCTATAGAAGTCATTTACAAAATAAGCAGAGGATAGATTAAGGTATGTGCTGAGGGTCGACATAAAGGCAGCGAAGAATGAGGCGAGCATGAGCCCCTTTAGCCCTGATGGCAACAGGTCAACCATCATCAAAGGATATACTGCCTCGTGGTCTTTTACCTGGGGATAAAGAACAATAGAGGCAAGGGCTGCCATTATCCATGGCCATGTCCTGAGGCCATAATTTGCTATATTGAAGTACAGTGTTGCCAGGAGGCTGTGTCTTTCATCCTTGCATGATGCCATCCTCTGCACTATTACCCCACCGCCGTCAGAGGAGTACTTTGACCACCAGCTTAAACCGACATAACCAAGGAAGGTCATGAAGGCCATGCCGAAAAGGCCATCATTGAGGGGAGGAAAGAAACTCAGAACATTATCGTCGAGACTTGTCCTGATGGCGTTGATCCCGCCTGCTTTGTTGACAGAGGTAAAGGCGAGGATGACCGCACCTGCTATAGCTATTATGAACTGAAAGAAGTCTGTTGTCACAACACCCCAGTAACCTGAAAGCATGGAATATAAGATTGTTATGCCACTCGATAATATGATGCTCTCCCATTTTCCCCATCCAAGGCTCACATCCAGTATCTTTGCCATGGCGAGGATGACCTGTGCCTTTATAATTGTATGTATGGCAGTGGAGAAATATATCGCCTTGAAGCCCCTGAGAATAGAGGCAGACCTTCCCGAATACCTGATATTAATCAGTTCAACATCTGTCAGTACACCGAGCCTGCGCCATAACCTTGCAAAGAAGAAGACAGACATCATGCCTGAGAATATAAAACACCACCACTGCCAGTTCTCATATATTCCGTGACCCCTTACGAGGCCTGTTACATAAAGGGGGGTATCAGATGAAAAGGTAGTCGCAACCATTGATGTGCCAGCGAGCCACCATGGCAGGTTTCTCCCTGACAGGAAAAACTCATTTATGCTGGATGATGCCCTCTTCGTGAAATATAGACCAATCAAAAGGGACAGGAGCATATAGGCGCCTATTATTGTGAAGTCTAAGGTGGATAGATTCATGTGTGATATTATATAGCATGTCTGAATGGATAAGACAACTGGATACAGATTTATTCTTCTTAATCAACAGAGGAAGCGAGAATAATCTTTTTGACCTTCTTATGCCATTTATTACGAGTAAGGCCTATCTCATAGCCTTTCCCTTTCTGATCTTATATCTTTTGAAAGAAAAGAAGAGGGCATTAATCGTATTTACCATATCCTTTTTTTCCATCTTACTTGCCGATGGCTTAGCAAACACCATCAAGCATCTCATAGGTAGGGAGAGACCCTGTAATGTCCTCGGGGATGTTCACCTTCTCGTGGGCTGTACAAGATCATTTTCAATGCCCTCTAATCACGCAGCAAATGCCCTGGCCTTTGCAATCCCCTTTCTACTATCTCATAGGCTTACAGTTTGGCAAGCACACCGTGCAAGGGAGGGCGAGTTGAAGTTTGTCGGATATGTATTCCTTTCCCTCGCTATCCTCGTCTGTTTCTCCAGGGTCTATGTTGGGGTCCATTATCCATCTGATGTCATTGTCGGTTCAATAGTTGGTACAATTGCAGCAACAGGCATGATAGGCTTCTATAAATGGGCGTTGAAGAGGTTTTATGAAAGGCCTTATTTTACTGCAATGACTGTCCTTCTCCTCGGCTTAAGCCTCTTCAGGGCCTATTACATCCTTCACGGCTCCCTCGACCTGAGTCCTGATGAGGCCCATTACTGGGAGTGGTCGAGGAGACTTGAGATGAGTTATTACTCAAAGGGTCCTATGATTGCCTATCTCATCGCGATCGGGACTGGCATTTTCGGAGATAATGTCTTTGGCATCAGGTTTCTTGCCGTAGTCTTTTCTCTTTTAAGCAGCATCTACCTCTATAAACTCGGGAGGGATATGTATGACGAAAGGATAGGTGCCTTTTCGGCAATAATGCTTCAGATAATCCCCCTGTATTCTGCCTTTGGCGTTATCTTCACCATTGATTCTCCCTTTATCTTTTTCTGGATAATATCGCTTTATCTGTTTTGGAAGGCCATAAAGGCAGAGAAGAAGGCCACTATCCTTCTTGGCCTCACAATCGGTCTTGGCTTACTTACAAAATATACGATGGCCTTCTTCTATTTATGTGGCTTTCTTTTTATTCTCATAGAGAGAAGAGACTTTCTCAAAAGGCCTGACCTTTATATTGCCTTTATCATTAGTTTATTTATCTTCTCTCCTGTAATCCTCTGGAATGCTCAGCATGACTGGGTCACACTGCGTCATACAGCAGGCCAGGCCCATATCGGAGAAGGATTAAGACTTTCGGTGAAAAGCCTTCTCGAATTTGTGGGCTCCCAGATAGGGGTGCTAACACCAATCCTGTCTGTTCTGATCATTATTGCCTTGATAAAGAATCGAATGGATCTGGAGGGCAGGTTTCTCTTCTGGTTCTCTATCCCTGTAATAATCTTCTTTACCCTCAAGAGCCTTCATGGAAAGGTTCAGGCAAACTGGGCAATGACAGGTTATATAACAGGTATTATAGCACTGACAAGGTTATTCTTTGATAGGTTAGGGGCTTCGGGAATTCAGAAGGGTAGATGGCTTAGGAGGGTTGTTATAGCTGGTTTTGTTGTTGCCTTCTTATTAATGGCAATAATCCATTATCCTCCACCTTTTTTACCTGTAAAACTCGATCCATCCTCGAGACTTAAGGGATGGAAGGCGCTGGGAGAAGAGGTCAGTCTTATGTATGAGGATATGAGAAAAAAAGGGGATGTCTTTATCTTCTCTGATAGGTATCAGGTATCGAGCGAATTAGCCTTTTATGTGAGGGGGAATCCTGTAACTTACTGCGTAAACATGGGAAGGCGAATGAATCAGTACGACCTATGGCCTGGATTCGATAAGCTTGTGCATTATAATGCCATTTTTGTTACAATAGGCAGGACCGAACTTTATCCAAAGATACGAGAGGGCTTCGAAGGATGTGAGGGCAGGGTCTTTGAGGCCTATGAACATAATAGACTGATAAGGGAATATTCGATATTTACCTGTTATGACTTTAAGGGTATAAAGCCGGAAAGGATAAGGAGTTATTAATGAGTCTTTCTATTGTAATCCCACTTTATAATGAAGAGGAAAATATAAAGGTTCTTCATGATAGATTGAAGGGCGTTCTCGACAGACTCGATACGGAATACGAGATTATCTATATAGATGATGGAAGTATCGATAATACCCTCTCAATCCTTGAGGAAATACAGGCAGGTGACCCTACTGTTATGGTTTTAAGTTTCAGGAGGAACTTTGGCCAGACCGCTGCCTTTGCAGCAGGTTTT
>JBKBUB010000079.1:0-6663 GCA_046290925.1 Thermodesulfovibrionales bacterium
GGGTCCCCTTGAGAAATAAATGCGTGCCATCCGCCACAGCGGCTGCCAGCACCCGCAAGTTGGTGCTGTATTCCTGACAAACATCCTGCCATGTTTCATAAGCCAGGCCTTCTCCAGCCAGCACCACAATGACCACAAACAAAAGCCAGGCACGCAATAACCAGGGTAGCATCGGTATCAATCCACCTTGGAGAAGCGGACATCATGAGTAAGCACTTTCTACAGCATCCTTTCACACGCACAATTATGTTTCATAAATAGTACAATGTGTTTCACAAATAATACATATTGGTAAATCTACCACGAAACCCTTCTATCCCTTAATGCCTTTTTTATATGTTCAAGAGATGTGCCGTCCATTTGAAGTACCGTTACCCTTTTACCTATATCTTGAAGAAAATGGGCATCGGAAAAGGAAATCCAGGGAAATCGATCAAGTCCTTTATATCTTGTAACCGCCTCTTCTCTTTTTATATGATAAGAAAACTCCAGTGCATCAAAGGACAGGTCATCAGGTATAAAGCCAAGTTGAGAGATCACACTGAAAGCCTCCTTATCAACATGACTTGCTATGGAAATGCCCCCAATGATATGGATTGTTTCAACCAGTTCTTCCACACCCATTCCTGTTGCTCCTATGAGTAGCCTCTTGTTTAGGCTTAGAACCTCATCCTCCTCGTTAACAACGACCTGATGACCATAAAGTCTCTCATCATTTTCTTCTGATGGAAGGCTGTCATATACAAGGGACTGCATCTTCTCTGCCTTTTTGATGTCATCGAAAAGGGCAAGGATGTGTATCTCCTCTGAAGAGGTCACCTCCATGCCAGCGAGGACATGAACCTTATCGTCACCGAGTTTCATCGCGACCTCAACATTTTCGATTGAATTATGATCGGTCAGGGCTATAATATCCAGACCCCTTTTGATGGCGGTCTTTATTATTTTGCGAGGTGTCATATCAAGTTCAGCACAGGGTGACAGACAGGAATGGATATGGAGGTCTGCACGATAATCCCTCAACATCTAAGTAATTGATAAAGCCTGCCACCTATCTCGAAGGTTGAAAGGGAAGTTGTTGCTATAGTAACCCCTTCTTTAGATGCCCTTTTGAGCGTCTCTTCCTCGGGTGAACGATTGTTTGTTATGATTATGGCAGCTATATTCTTCAGGGTTGCAACAGCCACGATATTTGGATGAGTCTGAAGGGTTATCCATATGTCTCCATCCTTTGAATTAGCCATGACATCCGAGAGCAGGTCGCTTATATAACAGCCCTTAACCTGTCTCAGAAGGTTCCCTTCTGTCTTTACGGATAGCTCTAACCTATCAAATACCTCTTTTACATTCATGATATATCCTGCTTTATTTTTATAATAATTTCCACTGTTGTTCCCTCCCCCACAACCGAGTCTATCCTCAATTCATCAGCATTCTTCTTCATATTAGGCAGCCCCATACCTGCTCCCCATCCCATCTCTCTTACCCAGTCAGGTGCGGTGGAATAACCCTCCTCCATAGCCTTACTTATATCTGGTATGCCAGGTCCCATGTCCTCAAAGACTACCTTTATAAGCCCTTGAGATATCTGATAATACATAACCCCGGCAACAGCATGAATAATAACATTCATCTCTCCTTCAAACGTGGCTATCGCCGCCCTTCTCACTATATCCTGGCTGATACCGAGATTCGTAAGGATTGACTTCAACTCACTCGAAGCAGCCCCTGCCTTTGTGAAGTCGCCACCCATAAGATGAAAGCTCCCTTCGATATTTGTTTTTAGGTCATTTATTTTCATCCACACAACTCCTGAGCCCTTCAGAATAGAGCTTACCACAGGCAGTAAACCTTGAAAGGGGTGATATCATAAGGGTTATTTTTTTCTCTCTTGCAAGGGCAATCGTATCCTTATCAGGTCTTTTGTTGAGGACAAAGACTATAGCCTTTATATCAGAGATGTCTGCTGTTCTTATGACCTGTGAGTTCGTGAGACCTGTGATTAAAAGGGACTTATTCCTGGTTGAAAAATGTAGCAGGTCGCTCATCAGGTCAGAACTGCAGACCGATTCTATCTCGAAATCGAGGGGATCTGCATTGAATACAATCTCAGCCTTTAAGATCTCCGCTATCCTCTTGATGGTCATCCTATCTCTGAACCTTCCTCTACAGGCAATCTTATGAAGAAGCTCGCTCCCTTGCCAACCTCACTCCTTACGGTAATATTACCGCCATGCCTCTTTATTATCCCGTAACTGACCGCAAGGCCAAGTCCTGTTCCTTTCCCAACAGGTTTTGTTGTAAAGAATGGCTCGAAGATCTTACCCAAATACTCCTCAGGTATTCCAGGACCTGTATCTGTAAACTCTATCTCTATGTATTTTTTTCCTTCCTGGGGATGACCCATCTTGAACCATGGAGTCTCTTCCGACTCCCCAACGGTTCTCGTTGCAATAGTTATCTGCCCTCTTTCATTCATTGCATCGGCAGCATTGATAAGAAGATTCAGGAATACCTGCTGCATCTGATTCGGGTCCACATGGATAAGTGGCAAGGATTCATCAAAATTGAGATTAAACTTGATGTTATGGAACTTAGCCTGATTTCTTACCATCGCAATCGTGCTGTCAAGAAGGGTGTTTATATTTATTTCCACCCTCTCAGCAGTAGCCTTTCTCGAAAAGCCAAGGAGTCCCTTTATTATCTTTGAACATCTGTTTGCCTGTTCTATGATTATCTCGAGGTCTTCCCTGTCCTGTTTGTTCTCAGGCGGTATCCTTTTAAGCATGAGATGGGCAAAGGTAACGATTCCTGTCAATGGACTGTTCAGTTCATGTGCCACGCCTGCGGCCATCCTTCCAAGGGAGGCCAACTTTTCCGCATTTATAAGCTGGTCATGGGCCTTCATGATCTCTGCCGTCTTCTTCTGTATCTCTTCCTCTAAGGCCTTCGTCCAGTTTTCCATGTTCTCCTTGTATCTTTTTATATCCTTTGTCATATTGTTGAAGGTTGTCGCAAGAAGACCCATTTCATCGGAGGTGTTTATCTTTATTTCATAATCGAGGTCACCCTGGGCTATCCTCTTCATGCCCTCTTCAAGAAGGGAGATAGGCTTTGAGACAAAATTATAAAGGATGATACAAAGCGTGACCGATATGATGCTCACAAAGAGACCACCAAAAAGGACTGTGCCAATACGGTTCTGTCTAATTGTCTTATCAACAGTAGCGGTACTGAAATCAGTCTCAAGCACACCTAAAATTTTTTGATCCCTTGGGTGTTTATGGCATGAGGCTGTGTAACAGGATGGTTCGTTATAAATAGGAAGGACAAATTTGAGGCTCTTTTTCCCGTTATGGCCTTTTGATATTGTCCAGTTCTTTGCCTGTGAAAGTACTTCTTGGGGTTTGGAATCGGCATGACAGATGCGGCAGGATGGTGAGTCTTTCCCAACAATCTGTCCAACAGTCTTCTTATCAGAGGAGTAAACTATCCTCCCTGTCTTGTCATAGATGGCAATGCCCATTATATCAGGGCCTGTCCCAACAACATCTACAGTTTGTTCAATGATGTCACGATGGGCTGTCAGCATCCCATAAAAAACCCCTCTCTTAATCAGGTCTGCCTTTGAAGACGCATAGTTTATAAGGTTACTCATCATTATCTTTTCTTCATAGCTCACAAAGATATACCCGAAGATGAGGCTTCCTACGGTCATTAATGCACCGACAGCAATGATGAGCTTTCCCGCGAGGGAGTTAAAGGATTTTCTTATCATGGTTTACCTATACGGCAGTGCGATAGTGCGACAGACTTAAAGTGCGACAGAGCGATAGTGCGACCGTGCGACCGTCTACAAGGAATGTTTAAATTTCCATAAATACTGTCGCACTATCGCACAGTCGCACTGTCGCACTATCGCCTTCAGCCTTCAGCCTTAAGCCTATCGCCTCTTCACCCATTAACCAAATATTAGGATGGTTTTCGCAACGTTTGGGTTTACTTTTGCATGTAAGCTTGCCGAACCATTTTATGTTAGAATAAACCATTATTTATTTTGTCTTCAGAGTGAAGGTCAATGAAAGAATCTTATTTAGAAAAGAAGATCTATTACCATGACACCGATTGCGGTGGCGTTGTTTATTATGCGAATTATCTCAAACATCTCGAAGAGACAAGAACAGAATTTTTCTTAGACCTCGGCATCGACCTGAGGGAACTCATGGAAAAAGGCATATACTTCGTTGTATCCCGTGTTGAGATGGACTACAAGTCGCCAGCAAAATACCAGGACCTGATAAGGGTAGCAACAAGAATAGAAAAGATAGGTTTCTCCACGCTCCATTTCTTCCAAAAAATTTTTAAGGATGAAAAGGTTCTTGTTGAGGCGAGAACCATTCTGGTATGTGTAAACAACGAACTCAGGCCAATAAGGATACCCATCAACTTAAAAATAGAAAAAGAATTGACATAAAGTGAAAACAATATTATGCTGAATGTATCGGAAAGGAGGTCATTATGAGAGAAGAGGTTAGAATTGGAGGGGCCTTTATCATTGGTGGTTTGATTGGTGCTGCAATAGCATTGCTATATGCACCCAAATCGGGCAGAGAGACAAGAAGGGATATTTCGAGAACAGTTGGAAAGGTTAGGAAAGAGGCTGCAGAGATCATAGAAGATACGATTGAAAGCGTCAACAGGTTTGCGAGGGATGTGAAGGAGAGGGCAGAGGATATAATAGAGAAAGGGGCAGACCTTTCGGATAGCGCAAAAAAGGAAGTACTCGAAACCCTTGAAGAGGGCCAGAAGACCCTCGAAAAACAGAGGAAGAGAATCATGAAGGCCCTGGGTCTGGCGTAGTTCTCGGTAATGCGGTTGAATCGGTGAATGGGTGAAGATAGGCCAAGTCTGAATTTTCCTGTTTAAGGTTCAGGAGGTGTTTGGGAAATGACAGTGAGGAAGGCTATATTTCCTGCGGCAGGTTTAGGAACACGATTTCTACCTGCCACAAAGGCATCACCAAAGGAGATGCTTCCCATAGTGGACAAGCCAATGATTCAGTATGCTGTTGAAGAGGCGATAGATAGCGGGATAGAAGAGTTTATAATCATTACTGGAAAGAACAAAAGGGCGATTGAGGATCATTTTGACTCTGCCTTTGAACTGGAGGAAAAATTAAAAAATGCCGGTAAAAAGAAACTCCTCGAGGAGATTAATAAGCTGAGCCATGTTAATTTCGCTTACATCAGGCAAAGAGTCGCCCTTGGCCTTGGTCATGCTATTCTCTGTGCAAGACCCTTTGTTGGCGATGAGCCCTTTGCTGTTATCTTGAGTGATGATATAATAGACCCTGAATACCACCTCCTAAGGGAGATGATAAATCTTTACGAGGAACTTGATTGCCCTATTGTTGCACTTGAAGAGGTTCCAAAGGAGGATGTAAGCAGATATGGTATTATCGATGGCGTTAAGGAAGGCGAGATTCACAGGATAACGAGACTTGTTGAAAAGCCAGCCCTTGATGATGCGCCTTCAAATCTTGCTATAATAGGTAGATATATACTTACACCTGATATATTCAGGATCCTTGAAAGACAGAGGACAGGAGCAGGTGGCGAGATACAGTTAACAGACGCTCTTCAAGAGCTACTAAAGAAAAGAACCATTTATGGTTACCCTATTAAGGGGAAAAGGTATGACGCTGGAGATAAGCTTGGATTTCTAAAGGCAACGATAGATCTGGCACTTAAAAATCCTGAACTATCGGTTTCGGTTGCCTCTTATATCCGTGAGGTATCTAAGAGATTAGGGTAAATCAGATAAAGGTCTTAAAACCTTATTTTACGATAGCATGCTGAAGGGTTTATTCTATACTTACGATCTAAGATTTGAGGTGATGGATCAACCACTCTTGGATCTCTATGAGACTGATGAGAACCTTGTAATAGAGATCGATCTCCCGGGTATAAACCCTGAGGACATCTTGATTAAGGTATTTGAAGATATAGCGATTATTGAAGGGATCAAAAGGGAGATGGAGAAAGAAAGAAGATTAAGGTATATATGTATGGAAAGGAATTTTGAAAGTTTCAGGAGGATAATAAGACTGCCTGTTACTGTGAATTCGATGGCGGGGAAGGCTATCTATTCTGAAGGTGTTTTGAAGCTTACCCTGCCAAAGATCAGGGAAAAAGTATTTAAGATAAAGATAGAGAGATAGGAGGAGACTGATTTGGATATGGCAGAACTCGAACAGAAAGATGAAAAAGAGATTGAAATACCTGACACATTGCCTGTGTTGCCGATAAGAGATATTGTTGTTTTTCCGTATATGATACTGCCCCTCTTTGTGGGAAGGGAGATGTCAATTCGCTCCATTGATCATGCCCTGAATTCAAACAGAATGATCATGCTGCTTACACAGAAAGACCTCAACATCGAGAATCCAGGCCCTGATGACCTTTTTACTGTTGGTACGGTTGGAATAATAATGAGGATGCTCAAACTTCCTGATGGCAGGGTTAAGATACTCGTGCAGGGGCTCACAAAGGCAAGGGTCCTGAGCTTTACCCAGACAGAGCCAATGTTTATGGCTACTATAGAGAGACTCCCTGACCAGAAGATAGAAGAGATAAGCATTGAGATAGAAGCGTTGATCAGGAC
>JBKBUB010000007.1:0-15124 GCA_046290925.1 Thermodesulfovibrionales bacterium
ATAAGAACCGAGCGGTGTCTCTGACCTGTTCCTTCTTTCATCCTTTGCACACATTAAAAATTCCATTCCAAGCATCACAGGAACCACAAGATAGACCAGTTCCTGATACCTGTAGGCCTCCATATCATTACCTCCCCTTTAATGATAGGCATCGGGCTATAGACCCGATGCAGGTTTTGCTTGATAACCCTCTTTAATTTGCGGATTTTCTATAGCCTATTACCCTCATCAAAGCATGCCCTCCATTGGACTGCTTGCAGTGGCATACAATCTTTTTGGTATCCTTCCAGCTCTATAGGCAAGCCTCCCTGCTAAAACAGCATGCTTCATAGCTTCTGCCATGGCGATCGGGTCCTTTGCACCAGCTATCCCTGTATTGATAAGTACAGCGTCGCAGCCCAGTTCCATGGCTATTGTTGCATCCGATGCCGTTCCCACACCGGCATCGACTATGACAGGTATCTTCACGGTCTCAAGGATTATCTTTATATTGTAAGGATTTCTAATACCAAGGCCTGAACCTATAGGTGCACCGAGGGGCATTACAGCAGCAGCGCCTGCGTCTTCAAGTTTCTTTGCCACTATAGGGTCGTCATTAGTATAGGGAAATACAATAAATCCCTCCTTAACGAGTGTCCTTGTTGCCTTAATAAGGCCCTCTGTATCAGGGAAGAGGGTCTTTTCATCTCCAATGACCTCGAGCTTTATCATATCCGATATTCCTGCCTCCCTCGCAAGTCGTGCATAGCGCAGGGCATCGTCAACATTATAGCAGCCCGCTGTATTGGGAAGTATCTTGTACTTTTTAGGGTCTATATAGTCAAGCAGATTCTCTGAGTCCCTATTCAGGATGTTCACCCTTCTCACCGCAACGGTTACAACATCTGTCCCTGATGCCTCAATCGCCTTTTTTGTCTCCTCGAAGTTCTTATATTTTCCAGTTCCCACCCAAAGCCGAGAACGAAACTCTATACCATTTATTACCAGCTTGTCATCCATTATTCCTCCTCCAACAAAGTTCACTATCTCTACATTGTCTCCGTCCCTGAGAGGAAAATCCTTATATTCTGCCTTCTTTAAGATCTTCATGTTGACCTCAACAGCGACCCTCTCAGGAATAAGTCTAAACTCTTCAAGCAGAGCAGAAACTGTTGATGCTCCTGTTTCTATTATATTTCCGTTAACCTTCAGTCTCATCTCAGATAAATAAAAAAGCCGCCTTCCCGGTAGGATGCGGCCTCACTCATTACTGCTTAAAACCCATCCCTACGACGGCATTACCCGTATCAGGTTCAAGGGGTCTCCTCCATTATAGAGGACTCTCAGGCCCTGAGGCCTCCCCCGGGATGTTTAAATATAACTTATGGAGAGAAAAACTGTCAAACGTCGGAAATCAAAAAAGCATGCCCTGACCCTTGATTTTTGGAGATTCAACCTGCCCATTATGTGATCCGGCATGCTCGGGACAGGGGTTATTTAATCCTTCAAAGATCCTTATTCTTCCATATACCCCATCATAACCCGGTGATATATAAATCCTTCCCTCGCGCATTCTTTCTATGGCTTCTCCTATCAGGGATGTTGAAGCTCCTTCAATATCCTTAAGCGGTGTCTCCATCAGTATCCTGAATTCGCTGCCGAGTTTACTGATGAGATTGAAGTATTCTGCCTCGACCCTCTTTGTATTTACCCCTGTCCTGAATACCTCAGAGAGTATTTCGATTAAAGGGATGATAGAATAATAAATTGGTGCATTACGAGGTTTAAACCCTATCGGTCTGTCCGCAAGCCTTTCAACCCTGTTCATAACACCAACCGTTACCCTTTTACCACAAACAGGGCAGAGATAATTATGTCTGATTGTCTCTGCTGGTGATAACCTGATTTCACAGGGCCTGTGACCATCGTAATGATACTTTCCCTCCTCGGGAAAGAATTCTATCGTGCCTTTGAAACCGATCTTTTCTTTTACCGCCTTTATAATAGCCGGGTAGGATACCTCTGTGTCGAATATATTTGCCTCTCTTCCAATCTTTGAAGGTGAATGGGCATCAGAATTTGACATCAGTGTTATCCTGTCCAGGGAAGAAAGCCTCCAGTTCATTGAGGGATCAGAGGAAAGGCCTGTTTCAATGGCATGAATATGATGTGTGAGTTCCTCGAAGCACTCCTCTAAAGAGTCAAAGCCTGACTCTGAACCAAATACTGAGAAATGGGGTGTCCATGCATGGGCAGGAACGAAAAGGGCCTCAGGACTACAGTGAAGAACAATCTTGAGGAGGTCCTTTGCATCAAGACCAAGGATTGGCCTGCCGTCAGCGCCAAGATTTCCAATTCTCGATAACTCTCTATTCAGTTTCTCTGCCGATGTGAGGTCAGGCAAATAAATTATTGAGTGGATCTTCCTTATCCTTCCCTTTTTTGAATAGATGCAACTGATCTCAGCAGAAAGCATAAAGAATACATCGGACTCGCAGGATTCAGGGACTGAATTCTTAGATTTGTCCTTTAAACGGTAAAGACCATTATCAGAGGGCTGTAATTTTTCTTTTATCTCCTTAAACCATTCAGGGTGGGTAAGATCACCTGTTCCTATCACCTTTATCCCCTTTATCTGTGCCCACCGCGAAATCTCCTCTAAGGTCATGTCCTTGCTTGTTGCGCGAGAGTATCTTGAATGTACATGTAGGTCTGCTATGAATGACATGAGGGATTATACCATATGGTAACTTCCCCATGCTTAGTGGTTACTAAGGTTGAATTTTTTTTCTCAACTAAGTTACTCTATTAAGCTACTTAATTTATTTTCACACTTTTAGGAGGTTTTTATGGCTAAGGGGGCTAAGAAATACGTTTATTTTTTCGGTGCAGGAAAGGCCGATGGAAGGGCTGATATGAAGAACCTTCTCGGAGGTAAAGGGGCAAATCTTGCTGAGATGACAAACCTTAAGATTCCAGTGCCTCCTGGCTTTACTATAACGACGGAGGTCTGTACCCTTTACTATAAGAATAATAAGAAATATCCAAAGGAATTGAAATCTCAGGTGGATGCTGCAATGAAGAAGGTGGAAAAGATCATGGGCAAGAGATTTGGAGACCCTGATAATCCTTTACTCGTTTCTGTAAGATCCGGTGCGAGAAGTTCCATGCCTGGTATGATGGAGACAGTTCTTAATATCGGACTTACAGAGGGCACCATACCAGGGCTGATTAAGAAGACAAAAAACGAACGTTTCGTTTATGATGCCTACAGAAGGCTTCTGATGATGTATTCCGATGTTGTTATGGAGAAGGCAGCAGGCATTGAACCGCCAGAGGGAGAGGCCATAAGGCAGAAGCTCGAACATGCCCTCGAGACAATGAAGAAGATGAAGGGATACAAGAATGATACTGACCTCACTGCCGATGATCTCAAGATTTTATGCGACGAATTCAAGGCAATAATAAAACATACCCTCGGTAAGGATTTCCCCGATGATCCCTGGGAGCAGTTATGGGGTGGAATTGGCGCTGTCTTCCAGTCCTGGATGGGAAAACGAGCTGTCTCTTACCGTAAGATCGAGAAGATACCCGATGATTGGGGAACGGCAGTGAATGTTGTAGCAATGGTCTTTGGTAATACAGGAGATAATTCAGGTACAGGTGTTGCCTTTACAAGAAATCCTGCCACAGGTGAGAATATCTTTTACGGAGAATGGCTTCCAAATGCTCAGGGAGAGGATGTTGTGGCAGGGATCAGGACTCCTTATCCAATAAATAAGGCGAGCAGGTCTCAGGAATCTGCTAACCTGCCTTCCCTCGAAGAGACGATGCCAAAGGTTTATAAACAGCTTGTTGATATAAGGAATAAACTCGAAAGACATTATAAGGATATGCAGGATATTGAGTTTACTATTGAAGATGGTAGGCTATGGATGCTGCAAACAAGGGTTGGAAAACGTAACCCCCAGGCAGCGATTAGAATGGCTGTGGAGATGGCGAAGCAGAGATTGATAAATAAAGAAACAGCCCTTCTAAGGATAAAGCCTGAACAGCTGGATATACTTCTTCATCCCAGTGTAGCGCCTGTGGCTGAGAAAAAGGCTGTACTTTTAGCAAAGGGACTTCCTGCAGGCCCTGGTGGTGCGACAGGAAGGATTGTTTTTACTGCCGATGATGCAGAGGCATGGGCAAAAAGGGGTGAAAAGGTTATCCTCGTCAGGAATGAAACCTCTCCTGAGGATGTCCACGGTATGCATGCTGCTGAGGCTATATTAACCGCAAAAGGCGGGATGACTTCTCATGCTGCCCTTGTTGCAAGGGGATGGGGAAAGTGTTGTATAGTTGGATGCTCTGATCTTAATATAAACGTACATAAGAAGGAGATTCATGTTAATGGTAGGGTTTTGAAGGAAGGGGACTGGATAACATTGAATGGCACCCTGGGAAATGTATATGAAGGGAAACTCGACCTCCTGCCTGCAGACCCTGATAAGAACCTCTATTATAAAGAGTTGATGAAATGGGCAGATCAGACGAGACAACTCAAGGTTAGGACAAATGCCGACACACCTGAGGATGCTTCAACAGCAAGAAGGTTTGGAGCTGAAGGGATAGGTCTTTGTAGAACAGAGCATATGTTCTTTGCACCTGACAGGATTAAGGCAATGAGGGAGATGATACTATCCGATACAGAGGAGGAAAGAAGGAGGGCCCTTTCAAAGCTCCTTCCCATGCAGAAGGGTGATTTCATTGGAATCTTCAGGGCCATGGCAGGTTATCCTGTTACTATAAGGCTTCTTGACCCACCCTTGCACGAATTCCTTCCCCATACAGAGGCTGATCTGAGGGAGCTTGCCGAGGAAATGGGCGTGCCCTTCGAAAGACTTAATGAGAAGAATAAGTCCCTCCATGAGTTCAATCCAATGCTTGGGCACAGGGGCTGCCGTCTCGGTATCACCTATCCTGAGATTTACGAAATGCAGGCACAGGCTATCATGGAGGCTGCCTGTGAACTCACAAAGGAGAAGGTAAAGGTTATTCCAGAGATAATGATTCCCCTTGTTGGTCATGTGAATGAGCTTCAGAAGATGAGGGAGGTCGTTGTTTCTGTGGCCGAGAGGGTTCAGAAAGAATATAGGGTTAAGGTACCATATACGGTTGGCACGATGATCGAACTTCCGAGGGCCTGCGTTACATCTGATGAGATAGCCACTGTGGCTGATTTCTATTCCTTTGGCACAAATGACCTTACCCAGACTGTTTATGGTCTATCGAGGGATGACGCAGGGAGATTCTTACCTTTTTATATAGAGAAGGGACTTTTGAAGGAAGACCCCTTCATCACGATTGATCAGAACGGGGTAGGTGCCCTTATGCGGATAGCTATTGAGAAGGGAAGAAAGGTAAAGAAAGACCTCAAGATGGGTATATGCGGAGAGCACGGAGGGGAACCTAAATCCGTTGAATTCTGCCATAATATAGGACTGAATTATGTAAGTTGTTCGCCCTTCAGAGTTCCTATTGCCCGTTTTGCGGCGGCACAGGCTGCTCTGAAAGGAAAGAGATAAATCTTTTTCAGGATATGGTATTATATTAAAAAAAGAAAGGTGGTGATCTGGTGCCGTTAGAAAAAGAAAGGAAACAATCTATAATCAGTAATTTCAGAATCCATGACAATGATACAGGTTCACCTGAGGTTCAGATAGCCTTGCTTACAGAACGAATAAACTATCTCACTGAACATTTCAAGGTGCACAGGAAGGATCATCATTCGCGGAGAGGGCTGCTGAAACTTGTCAGCCAGAGAAGAAGTCTTCTCGATTATCTCCGTTCAAATGACAGGGAGAGATACGAAAAACTAATTGAACGCTTAGGATTGAGGAGGTAATTTTACATTTGGCGAATGTTGAAGTTGATATTAGAGGAAAGAAGCTTATTATAGAAACAGGTGAGATAGCAAGGCAGTCGGATGGTTCGGTTATCATAAAATATGGAGATACCATACTTCTTGCGACTGCCGTGGCTGAAAAAAAGACAAAAGAGGATATAGATTTTTTCCCCCTCACGATAGATTATCAGGAGAAGACCTTTGCTGCCGGTAAGATCCCTGGTGGGTATTTTAAGAGGGAAGGTAAGCCCACAGAGAAAGAGGTTCTTACCTCTCGCCTTATAGATAGACCCATAAGGCCATTGTTTCCAAAGGGTTTCTATTCCGAGACGCAGGGTATAGTTTCGGTCCTCTCATACGGAGAGGAAAATGTCTCTGATATTCTCGGCATAATAGGGATGTCTGCTGCCCTTATGATCTCTGATATACCCTTTAATGGTCCTGTTGGTGCAGTCAGGGTCGGCCTTCTTGATGGAAATCTTGTGCTTAATCCTGACCTTTCTGAGGCCGAAAGACTTGATCTGAATATCGTTGTGGCAGGCACAGAGGATGCAGTTGTAATGGTCGAGGGAGGTGCCTCGGAGGTATCTGAGGCAATACTGCTCGAGGCAATAGATTTTGCCCACTCAGAAATCAGGAGGATAATTCCTATTCAGAGGGAATTAAGAGAGATGGTTGGTAAGGAAAAGAGACCACTTGTCGAAAAGAAGATTGATGAGGCAATGAGAGACGAGATAAAAAATTTCGTCATTGATAAGATGAAGGAATATATAAGGATTCCAGGGAAACAGAGAAGACAGGAAGCACTTGATATGTTATTGGATGAAACCCATCGTCATTTCAATGCCGAGGAAAAGGGGATAGTAAGGTTTATAAATGAGACTTTTTTTGATATAGAGAAAAAACTTGTAAGGGATATGATAGTTAAAGACAGGATCAGGGCTGACGGCAGAAGGCCTGAGGAGATAAGACATATATCGTCAAAGGTAGGGATATTACCGAGGGCCCACGGTTCTGCCCTTTTCGTCAGGGGCGAGACTCAGGCCCTTGTAGCAGTGACCCTCGGAACTGCTGAGGACGAGCAAAAGATTGAGACCCTCGAAGGAGAGACCTATAAGAATTTCATGCTTCATTATAACTTCCCGCCTTTTAGTGTTGGTGAGGTAAAGCCTTTAAGGTCACCTGGTAGAAGGGAGATCGGTCACGGTGCCCTTGCAGAAAGGGCATTGAAGCCTGTGATTCCACCGAAGGAGGTCTTTCCTTATACGATAAGGGTTGTCTCAGACATATTGGAATCAAATGGTTCTTCTTCAATGGCAACGGTTTGCGGTGCAACCCTTGCCCTGATGGATGCAGGGGTGCCTATAAAGGCGCCTGTTGCAGGTATTGCCATGGGGATGATCCAGGAAGAGGGAGAGACCATAATTCTGACAGACATTCTCGGCCTCGAGGATCACTTAGGAGATATGGATTTTAAGGTGACCGGTACATCTGAGGGTATCACGGCCTTTCAGATGGACCTTAAGACAGGCGGCATTGACAGGGAGACGATGCAGAAGGCCCTTGAGCAAGCGAGACAGGGAAGATTATACATACTGGAAAAGATAAAAGAGTCGCTCCCTGCACCGCGCGAGAGGCTTGCGCCTCATGCGCCGCGAATCTATACAATGCAGATAAAGCAGGATAAGATAAGGGATGTTATAGGTACTGGAGGTAAGGTAATCAGAGGGATAATAGAACAAACAGGAGTCAAGATAGACATAAGCGATTCAGGACTTATAAATATTGCTGCTACTGATGAATCTTCTGCTATGAAGGCAATGGAGATAATTAACGGCATCGTTGCGGAGGCCGAGGTGGGAAAGATATACCTCGGCAAGGTCAAGAGGATTGTTGATTTTGGAGCCTTTGTAGAGATACTCCCTGGCACAGAAGGTCTCCTTCATATCTCTCAGATAGCCGAAAGAAGAATAGCAAGGGTAACGGATGAACTGAAGGAGGGGGACGAGATCCTTGTAAAGGTAATAGAAATAGACAAGCAGGGAAAGATCAGGCTAAGTAGAAAAGAGGCCATGAGGGAGAAGGGAACAAGGAGTATCAAATAATTATATGGTGTCAAAGATGATAGTCTTTGCTTAAGACTCAATGATGTCATTGCAAAAAAAGATAAAAGTTTTTTCACCATGCCAGCCCAGATAATAGGTTGATTTTTGCAAAGTTTGGGTTGATTCTCTGCTTATGTTCAGAAAATACTACCTTGAAAATGGCATTCCCCTTGTGACAGAATGCATAAAAAATATGCACTCCGTTTCTCTCGGCATATGGGTAAAGGTTGGTTCGAGATTCGAATCGGTTGATAAGAATGGCATATCCCATTTTCTTGAGCATATGTTTTTTAAGGGAACAAAAAAGAGATCTGCCAGGGATATTGCCATAGAGATAGACTCTATTGGTGGGGACCTGAATGCCTTTACATCGAGGGAGACAACGACCTTTTATGTAAAGGTCCTTGATCAACATATAAACAAAGGTATTGATCTGCTCACTGATATCTTTCTCCATTCCACCTTTCCAGAAGATGATATAGAAAAGGAGAAAAGAATAGTTAGAGAGGAGATCAAGATGGTAGAAGATACGCCTGATGATTACATAAATGACCTCTTTTATCAGGATGTGTGGGGAAACAAGGGTATAGGTCTTCCTGTTCTCGGAAGGAGAGAAACAGTAAAGACCTTCAGGAGGGAGGATATTGTAGGGCATATAAGAAAATATTACGGTACAAGGGATATTGTAATTGCCTGTGCAGGAAATTTTAATCCCGATAATCTCCTGGACTCTCTTAATAAGGCGCTCGGAGGTCTGAGGAGGGGCTCGGAGCCTGAAAGGGGAGAAACTCCCGAATTTAAGCCCTCTGTGAACATCTATCAGAAGGAACTCTCTGAGGTCCATATATGTATTGGTGTTAAAGGGTTGCCTCAATCAAGCCCTGAAAGGTATGTCCTTTATCTCTTAAACGCAATTCTCGGTGCTGGTGTGAGTTCGAGGCTCTTCCAGGAGGTCAGGGAAAAAAGGGGGCTTGCCTATTCCATATACTCCTTTATAGCCTCTTATATTGATACAGGTCTTTTCGGGGTTTATGCAGGGACAGCCAAGAAGAGGGTCTCGGAGGTTATAGAACTTATTGTCAGGGAGTTAAAGGGGCTCAAAGATACAGTGAGCGACGAGGAATTAAGGAGAGCAAAGGAACAGATAAAGGGTAATCTCATCCTTGGTCTTGAATCAACGAGTAACAGGATGCAGAACATAGCGAGACAGGAGATCTATTATGGAAGATATTACTCACCAGATGATGTTATAAGGCAGATAGAAGGTGTTACACTTAGGCAGGTGAAGGATCTAACTGAGAGGCTCACAGGTGAAAACTCAATAGCTATAACCCTTTTAGGCCCTGTGCAGCCTTCGCAATTAGTGCTGCCGCCTCTTTAACCTCCTCCTCGGTATTATCTTTTCCAAGGCTTATTCTTATCGATGATAATGCCTCCTCTTCTGTAAGCCCCATTGCAAGCAATACAGACGATGGCCTCTTTACACCGGCATGACAGGCAGAACCTGTTGAGATAGCCACAGAGTCACTCAATATGTTTACAAGGTCTGTTGACGGGATACCCTTTAGACAGAGATTTAATGTGTTGGGAAGTCTCAGTTCAGGGTCTCCGTTTAATGATACATCAGGGATGAGATCTTTTAACTCTCTGTAAAGGGTCTCGGTCAGTCCCTTCAAGTAAGAGGCCCTCTTTTTTACATATTCCTTAGCCAGCTCGCAGGCCTTTCCAATATCTGCTATGCCCGGAAGATTCTCTGTTCCTGGTCTTAATCCCCTCTCGTGTCCTGCACCAAACAGTATAGGCTGAATCCTGAGCCCTTTTTTTATATAGAGCGCCCCAATTCCCTTTGGGCCATGAAACTTGTGAGAGACGATGGTAAGCAAATCAACATTCAGTTTCTCAACATCTACAGGTATCTTTCCTACTGTCTGTGCTGCATCGGTATGAAAGGTTATCCCCTTTTCCCTTGCTATGAGTCCTATCTCTTTAATGGGCTGAATAATACCTGTTTCATTGTTGGCATGCATGATCGATATAAGTATGGTATCCTCTCTTATTGCCCTTTTGAGTTCTTCGAGATTAATAGTTCCATCCCTTTTGACACCGACATAGCTCACAGAAAAACCCTTTTCTTGAAGGAATCTGCAGGGATTGATGACCGAGGGGTGTTCTATGACAGAAGTGATTATATGGCCTTTCCCTCTTAAGAAGGCTGTACCGAGTATGGACAGGTTATTTGACTCAGTCCCTCCTGATGTGAATACTATCTCTTCTTCAGAGGCATTTACTACATCAGCAACCTTTTTCCTTGCCTTTTCTATCAATGAGCGGGCATGTTGGCCTGTTTTATGACTGCTTGAAGGATTTCCATAAAACCTCAGGGCAGAGCAGATCTCTTCTATGACCTCGGGATCTAATGGGGTAGATGCATTGTTATCAAGGTATATCATTCCATATCCCTGTGAACTACCTCTGGGGCAATCCCATATTTTTTCCCTATATGACCTGCCATATATTCTACTATGGCTGGTGAGCGATGCCTTCCCCCTGTGCAACCAAAACCAATGGTGAGGTATCTCTTTCCTTCCTTGATATAATGAGGGATTAAGAAATCAAGGAGGTCGATGACCTTGTCGAAAAATTCCATTGTTGTTTTCTTCTCATAGATAAAATCCTGTACCTTTCTGTCCGTTCCCTTTAATTCCTTGAGGGATGGGACAAAATTGGGGTTTGGTATGAACCTGACATCAAAGAGGAGGTCCAGATTGAGAGGCGTCCCATATTTAAATCCAAAGGAGATTATGGTAATCACCAAAGGATGGCTCGAGGGAACTGCAGGTCTGAAGAAGGATGAAATGAGATACCGCAGTTGATGAGGAGTATAAGAGGTTGTATCTATTACCCTATCAGAGAGATCTCTTAGAGGCTGGAGCATCTTTCTCTCTTCTTCAATCGCCCTTTCAATATCAGTGATATCCTCTGATAGAAGTGGATGGGGTCTCCTCGTCTCCCTGAATCTGCGTATAATTACATCCCTCTCAGCTTCAAGAAATATGACCTCTATATCGTTACTCTCTCTCAGGGTCTTCAGTACCGAGTCAAAGGCTGGAAAAAACTTCCTTTCCCTTACATCAATACCTATGCCTATTCTCTTGTAATGGGCACTGGCGGTTACGGTTGAAATAAAGGATTCGATTAGGGTTATCGGCAGGTTGTCAACACAAAAAAAACCTGTATCTTCAAGGGTTCGCAGAGCAACTGTCTTGCCCGAGCCGGAGAGTCCTGTAATTATCACTATGGTAGGCTTCACTACCTTACAGGTTCGATGAGCCCGAAATTCCCGTCCTTTCTTCGGTATATGACATTAATCTCTCCTGATGTGAGATTCGAAAAGACAAAGAAGTCCTTATCGAGGAGTTCCATCTGCATCGCAGCCTCATCAGGACTCATGGGCTTCATATCAAAGCGTTTTATTTTGATGATCCTTCCTGTTTCTGATGTAGATTCAGTTAAAGGGGGCGCTACTACCTTTGTCTCGCCCTTTCTATGGGATACCATTTTTTCCTTATATTTCTTTACCTGTTTTTCGAGTTTTTCAACCACATCATCTATCGAGGAATATATCTCTCCTGTTATACCCTCGGCCTGAATGAGAACGCCGTTTGCCTTCAGGAGGACCTCGACCTTATGTCTGTACTTTTCCACAGTCATTGTTACGATTGCCTCTGTGATATTCGAGAGATACCTCTCAAACCTGCTAATCTTTTCCTCTGCATATTTTCTGAGGGCGGGGGTAACATCAATGTTTCTGCCATTCACAATAATGTTCATAATACCTCCTTTTTTATTCCAGTCTTTTCCTCTGATTGTGGGACGGTATCCTTAACTCTTCCCTGTATTTTGCAACTGTCCTCCTTGCAAGGACTATATCCTTTGCTTTAAGTAATTCAACTATTCTCTGATCACTAAGTGGATTCTTCGGGTCCTCTTCAGAAACGATCTTCTTTATTAGATCTTTAACAGACCTCGATGAAACGGTGCCATCAGAGGTCTGAACAGCGCTGCCAAAGAAGAACTTGAAACCAAATATCCCGTGACTGCAGGAAAGATACTTATTTGAGGTGACTCTGCTGATGGTACTCTCATGCATCCCGAGATCATCTGCCACATCCTTCAGATTCAGAGGTTTCAGATAATGAATACCCTTTTCAAAAAAGTCATATTGAAATTTCAGGATAGATTCAGTAACCCTGTAGATTGTCTTGTTTCTCTGGTCAAGGCTCTTAAGGAACCAAACAGCAGATCTTAATCTTTCCTCTACAAATTGTTTTTCTTCTTTTGACAGGGAATTTTTTACCTGGAACAGCTTCCTGTAATAATTATTTAACCTTACCCTCGGCATTCCCTCATCATTAAGGATGATTTGATATTTATCATCAACCTTCATTACATATACATCAGGGACTATATAAGATGGAGAGGCAGAGGAATAATTTCTGCCAGGCTTTGGGTCAAGCCCCTCTATTATCTTTATGGCTGCCATCAGGTCATCCAAGGGAAGGTCATACTGCCTTCCTATCTGGTTATACCTTTTCTTTTCTATATCAGAGATATTATTAAGCACTATCTTCTCTATAACGGTTCCCTGAAGATTAAGTGCCCTTAACTGCAGTATGAGACACTCCTGAAGATTTCTTGCCCCTATCCCTGGTGGATCAAAGGTCTGAACGATCTCGATTGCCTTTCTAATACTCTCAGATTCAGCCCCTGTGAGAGATATGAGTTCTTCTTCCGTTATCCTGAGATATCCATTTTCGTCTATATTACCTATAACGGCCTCGCAGATATCCTTCAGATGTTCAGGGACATTTGATAATCTCAGTTGCCACAGCAGGTGGTCGCTTATATCAGCCTTACTCGATGTGAATTGTTCAAATGAGGGTTGCTCCACAAGACCAGGGTTAAAGTAACCAAGGTCTCTACCATCGCTGCCTCGCTCATCAAAGTATTCCTCGACGCTAAAGCTATTGAGCCTTGTTATCAATTTTTCAAGGGATGCCTCTGTATCATCGCTGACAGGTGTAACCTCTGAATTCTCGATCTCTTCTCTGCTCAGTTCTTCTCTCTTATCCTCAACAACCTCCTCGAGGAAGGGATTATTAACCAGTTCCTGCGAAAGGGCCTGGGATAGTTCGAGTTGTGGCATCTGTAGAAGCTTTATCGCAAGCTGAAGCTGCGGAGTCAAGATGAGTTTCTGCGTCAGTTTAAGTTCTAATCTGCTTTCCAGTGCCATCAGAGACTGAACTCCTCACCAAGATATATCTGTTTTACCATGGGGTTTGAAACGAGACTCTCTGGATTGCCCTCATCAAGGACAGAGCCATTACTGATTATATAGGCCCGGTCCGTAATGGAGAGGGTATCCCTTACATTGTGATCAGTTATAAGTACGCCCATACCTCTATTTTTCAGATATTGTAGCATCCTCTTTAATTCTATTATAGCAATAGGATCGATTCCTGCAAAGGGTTCATCAAAGAGTATAAAGACAGGGTCTGTTGCAATTGCCCTCGCTATCTCTGTCCTTCTCCTCTCGCCTCCCGATAATCTGTGGGCATGTCTGTCAGCAAGTGAACTCAGTCCAAATTCACTCAAAAGCCTCTCGACCCTTTCCTCTATCTCTGATTCACTGTATCCCCTTATCTCTAAAACGGCCCTGAGATTGTCCCTTACCGACAGTTTCCTGAATATAGATGGTTCCTGTGGGAGATAGCTTATTCCTTTCAGTGCCCTCCTGTACATAGGTAACTGTCCTATACTGACTCCGTCAATCCTTATATCACCGCTGTCAGGTCTTATCAGGCCTGTAATCATATAGAAGGTTGTGGTCTTGCCGGCTCCGTTTGGTCCTAAAAGACCCACGATCTCGCCTGTGCTAACATAAAGGCCGAGGTTATTTACAACCTTTTTCCCTTTATATGTCTTTGTTAGCCCTATTGCCTCTAATATCATTAATGTTCCTTCTTGATTATGACCTTACTGTTTTCCACAATAGATCTGTCATCATTCAGGAAATAGGTCATCTTTGTACCTGTAACGATGCTGTTGCCTTCCATTGCCCTGGGTTCTCCTGTAAATATAACCTTTTCATCACCAGCCAGATATATAGCAGAGTCTGATGTTATGACCCTCTCACCCCTAATGAGTTTTATATGACCTGTTGCCTCAATCTTTGTTATCTTTCCTGTCTCTGTGTAATAGACAAGCATTTTATCAGAGTACAATGTCATATTTTCTGACTTAGCGATGACAGAGCCCTCAAAGAGGGCTGTTCGGGCCTTATTATCAGCAGTAAGGGTTGTGGATGTTATTACGATAGGCCCCTTTGATCCGAGGAGCTTATCTTCACCATTGGCTATTTGAAGAAATATAAAAATATATACAATAGACAGCAATAAAATGTTTTTCACTATGTTAGGATCCCCATAATAAGTTAATTTTTGACTCTTTCTATCAAACTATCAAAAGAAAACTGCTCTTACATTTCTATGGAGTTTCAGTTTTTGCTCCTCTGTAGCTGAAAGGCCATAACCCTCTATACTGAACTTGCTTCCCTTCAATGCAATCTTTTGATCCGATGTCAGGAGACCTCTCGCAGGGTTCCAGGAAAGGTCTTTTAACATAACCTCATAGCCCTTTGACTTCAAGACTATATTATCCTCCAGTTTTAAATCCCTCGTTTCAAGGTCAAATATTCCCCTTTCGGCATTAATGGTCATGTTTTCTTTCTTAACGTCAATAATAATGGAACTCATCTTAGCTGATCTTTCATCTCTGGTAAAATCAGCTCTTTTCGCCATTATTGACCAGATTGTATTACCCTTGTTTCTGTGGATTATCCTCAGGCCTTCAATATATGAAGTTGCAGGGGTCACGGAATCCTTTTTAAGGTCTTCACCATTGTAAATAGGGAAAAACAAAAAGACTATAATCAGCATTACAAGTGCCAATCCATGAAGACCTGAAAATCTATTGAATAATCTTTTCATATTATTAAAATTTTATCATATAAGAGATTCTTTTTCCAGAAATTTACCTTAATGTTGCATAAATTCAAAGGCTGGCATGCCTCAAATAAATGGGTGAATGG
>JBKBUB010000080.1:0-6647 GCA_046290925.1 Thermodesulfovibrionales bacterium
TTTGCCCTCCTATGTCTATCCCAAGCCCTACTATAAATGCCTCCCCTCCCCGATGTATTGTGTCAAGATATATCGCAAAGGGCTTAAATGCTTCTAATGACCGCTCCTTGAACTCCTTTAACTGCTTCGTCGTAACTTCTATGATACGCTGCGATACAGAACTCGCTGATACCCCAAAGGCCTCTGCTGCTTGCACTACTGTCTCTCTATATTTCTGACACGATATGCCCCTCAATACCTTTGTCAATAGCTCCTCTGAAAATCCCTCAGGCCCTTTAAGCCTCTCATAGCTCTTTAACTGTATCTCTCCACCTCTGCCTCTAAGCCGTGGACGCTCTACACGCACCTTCTGATCCCCTATATACACTGATCCCGGCTGGCTTGCCCATTTCTGTATGTCTGGACTCAATGGCTTGTAGTCAGGTCCTGCTATCTCTTCTCTGTCCATATACATTATCGCCTCTGCCATTATCCTCCCTAACTCCTTCATCATTACATCAAATGCCCTCTTGCCCGCTGCAAATACTTGATACATCTTGTCTGTTATCCATCCCCCGTGTGCTTCCTTAATACCCCTGATTGATTTTTTCCTCTGTTTTGTGGTTTCCTTCATTTGTGGCTCCTTTTTAAAATGGTCTTTTTGATTACCGTGGATTATGCCACGGAAGAAGCCACTCTTTCAAATTTCAACTAAAAATAGTATATCCTCGGGAAGACTTGCAATATATCATTCCTTTGAGACGAAGCAGCAGTTTAATTGATTATACGCCCTTAGAGAAAGCACAGAAGCAAGGGCTTCAGGGATATTTTAAATTCAATAATCGGTATATCTGGTATTACTCATATCAGGTAAACAAAAGGATGATACACTTATATCTGGATGAGCATTTGAAAACCAGGGAAGAACATGATTATTTAACCAGAATCGAAACACATCCTGAAACACATACAATCAATGAGTTTCATTCCATGAATGTTAGGTTTGGAACGCTGGCAATACTAACCAATCTTACTCATACATCCCCTGAAGAGATATATACAAACTATAAAAGCCGTAACAGTATTGAAGTTATGATAGATGCGATGAAGAATATCCTGAAGGCTGACAGTTCATATATGAGAAATCAAACAGCATTGGAAGGTTGGATGTTTATTAGTTTTATCGCATTACAGTTGTATTATCGTTTTTATAAATTGTTATCCGAAAAACAACTTCTATCTAAATTCTCTCCACAGGATCTACTTATGCATTTAACTGAAATAAAGAAGGTAAAGATCAATGATTCATGGCATACTGCTGAGATAACCACCAAAACCAAGAAACTTATAGAGAAATTGAATATACATATTACGTAAATCGGGCGGAGTTACGGATTAATGTAAGTATTGTAGATTCCTGTCCTCCATGCATGGTTCCTGTTGAGACAAATACGCCTGCAGGCTTACCTTCAAAGACTCTTTGCATCCATAACGGACCGAGTTGGTCAATAACATTCTTCAACTGGGAACATACATTTCCGAATCTTGTTGGTGTTCCAAAGGCATAGGCAGAGGCCTCCTTAAAATCATCGAGCGTAATGAGGGGCACATCCTTCTGCATCTCTGCCCCTGCCATCATATCAGGTCTTGACCGGATCACAGACTCGGGGATCAGTTCAGGTGCCCTCCTAAAAACAGGTTCTATGCCCTCGACCTGTCTCACTCCCTCTTCCACGAGTCTTGCCATCTTATAGACATTCCCGAAGGTGCTGTAATAGACTATCAATAACTTCATCTCAACATCCTCATATAGGACTTCCTGCCAGCAATCAATTAATTACCTATCTTCCAGTCCCTCTCGTTCCATCTAAGGCAGGAAAGCCGCCCGGATCTGGTTCTGGTCTTTTACGAAGTATCATTAATCTCTGTTTCATTGTCTCGATCTCTACCCTCTGTGTCGCTATTATGTCCTCTGCAAGTTTTCTCACAAGTGGGTCTGTACCATAAATAAGGACAAGCCGAGCCATCTCTATCGCGCCCTCATGGTGTGGTATCATCATTGCGAGAAAATCAACATCAGGATTACCTGTGTAACCAGGACTATGCATATCCTTCATCATCTTTTCCATACCTGCGTTCATCTCATTCATGAATTTCGTAAATTCAGGGCTGAATTTTATTTCTGCTACATGATGATGCATATGTTCCTCAGCAAATGAAGAAACTGAGGTGAACACAAAAAGAGTTATCACGATTACTAATTTCACTTTCCCTCCTAAGCAGTCTGTCCTTTAAACCCAGGCCGCACATATACAAGGTTTATACTCTTTTTATTCCTCAACTCTCCTGAGGGAAGCCCGAGACTACCCAGCGGAATCTGAGCAACAAATCTTGGATTAAAGGGGTCAGAGACATCAAAGGCGGTCGCCACAGTCTGGCCTTCATTTGGGGTTCCTGGCAGTTCGTCCTGTTCATGGGCGATATATAGGAGTTTATTTGTGGGATTCGTCCATAATCCGTGTGCCTCCCTGCCTCTGGAAAAAAAGGTCTTTATGACCTTGCGTTTCCCTGAAGGTTCAGACCTATCGATTATGGCTATCTGGCTTGATGCAACACCACCCGGACCACCATCATCGACTCGGGCAAAACTCACATATACAACCTTTCCATTTTTGTTTTCAACAAACTCAAGATGATTCGGTCTTGCCATCTTCCCAAGAAAAACATGATCAATTAATCCAAAGGGTTCCTCTGTGGAAAAGGTTGATACGGCATCCATCAATTTGTGAGAAAACCAGACCTCTTTTCCATTAGGAGATGTCTTGAGAAAGGGTGTAAATCCAAATTTGTCCTGTTCTGAAATATCAAGTGTTTTAAACCTCTCGGGGTGGGAATAACCTTTGCCGTCTGGGTTAACCTTAAAGATATCAATCTTTGAAACCTTCTGTGATGCCACAAAGGCAATTCTTCCATCAGCACTGAACCAAACCTGAGAGGGGCCATTAATTGTATTAATATATTGAAGGACAGACCTAATGTTTTCACCCGAGGACTCCTTTATGGCAAGTTCAACATCGAGGATAGCTATTCTGTCCTCACCCCTTACAGCAACCCAGAGTTCTTTTCCATTTCTAGTAAATGTAGGCTCATGGGGTTCACGGCCGACTATAATGCCACTCGTTATCCGTTCAGGATTTGCATCCTTTGAGGCAAGCGGATTCGGTCTATTTCCGATGACCTTCTTGTTTATTGTGTCTATAAGATAAACATTGCTTGACCCTCTACCAGATGTTGCAAGCATCCTTCCATCAGGACTTGGCACAACACCATGGGCATCGATACAGCCATGATAAAGAGGTTTATGAATCATAGCTCCATGGGTTGGCCTAACCCCTGCAGTCACATAACGGAATGGTGGTCTTGGGTCTTCATCAAAGCTCGTTAGATTAATGGTTGTGTCAATCGTATTTGTTAAAGGATTTATAACACTAATGGTGTTAGAGTCCTCATTTGCTATGAAGACACGGTCTGATGGAAAAATATCAGGGACATCCTGACCTGCGCTATCATTCAAACTGCCAAATTCTGCAATTATGGTTATCGTACCGAGCAATTTCAGGAAATCCCTTCTCGATCGGTCGAACTCTTTCATTTCGATCCCCTTTCAGGTCCGGCTTCATTAATCTTATTCTTCCTCTGCGAGGGATTTTATCCCGAGGATAGTGCTCCACTGATCATCATGTTCTTCCTCATCCCTTATAATCTCCTCGAGCAAACGGGCAGTTATCGGGTCATCAAGTTCAATAGCGAGCTTTCTATGTGTCTTATACTGTTTTATAGCATGTCTCTCCCATGCGAGGTCGTCTTCCATCATCTTCTTAAGGTCTCCGCCCATCTTAATCTCAGCAGGTTTTGTAATAGGAGTGCCGCCAAGGTAGACTATCCTTTCTGCAAAAGCCTCTGCGTGTTTCATCTCTACGATACTGATCTTTCTGAAGAGATCGCTAATAGCAGGGCTCTCCATCCCTTCTGCCATTGCATGGTGCCACATGTACTGTGTTATTGCACCGAGTTCAAGGGATAGATCCTGATTCAGTGCATCGATCAATTCCTTTTTTGCCATAATAAAAACCTCCTGTTTATAGTTTTTTTCTTAATTTAAATAGCATCTTCTATCCCTTTACACATAGACTTTTTTACCGCTTCGAGGGCTTCGTCATAATTGGGATGATTCCTAATCTCAGGAACGATCTCGATGTATCTTATTATGTCTTCCTCGTCAATCACAAAAATTGAGCGTGCAAGCAATCTCAATTCCTTAATTAACACTCCGTAAGCATTCCCAAAGGAAGCATCCCTGTGGTCTGAATATGCCCTGACTCTATCAATACCTGCGGTTGTGCAGAACCTCGAAATAGCAAAGGGAAGATCCATGCTTATGTTTATCAGCGCAACATCCTCAGGTAGTTTTGCTGCCTCTTCGTTAAACCTCCTTGCCTGCATGTCACAGACAGGGGTATCGAGGGAAGGGGTAACACTTATAAGCTTAATCTTCCCTTTAAAATCACCCAACCTTACCTCTTTTAGGTCCGCATCAAGGACAGTGAAATCAGGAGCCTTATCACCAACCCGGACTTCGGTCTCAACCAATGTAAGCGGGTTACCATTTAGCGTAATTACTCGATCCATAACTAAATTACCTACTTAAAACTGACATCAATAACATCTCCCTATCTTTTGAACAAACCTAACTCGTTTCTATTCGATAAACTTTGAGAATATGTAATCCGAGTCCTTCACTGCTGTATGGCACTCGTAGCATTCCTTCTTCACATCCTTTTCAAGATACTTCCCATCAGGGTCAAAGGCTGCGTATTTCCAACCACCTGTTTCAGTGGCTGTCTTATCCTTTTTCATGCAGACATAGAAGAGTTTCTTCCCCTGACTTATCGATCCGTCCTTCTCTGTTACAACATCGTAAAAGACACCAACGAACATTGTCCCCTCAGGATAGGTGCCGCCCTTTTTTAATGTCCCGAGACCCTTCATGTTCACATAGATATGATGAAACCCGTAAAGACCATGACTCTTATCAGGGATCACCATCGATTTCACATGGACAAAATGCCTCCAGCCCTTTGGTAAAGAGATACCCTTTCCCATTGCTGCAAAAGAGAGTGTTGCTACAAGTGTAAAGAACGCTAAAACAATGAGCATTAATACCTTTCTCATTTTTACCTCCTGTATCGAACTTACATATATGTAACAAACTCAGGCTCTATATAAGCCCTCAGGATGTCACACCTCGCCACGATACCTACAAGCCTTCCCTCTTCTGTGATAGGAAGTCTTATTACATTTTTATCGAGCATGATATTCAAGATATCCCTTACAGGGGTATTAACATCTGCAGTTATAGTATTCTCAGACATAATA
The DNA here is from genome assembly GCA_046290925.1 of Thermodesulfovibrionales bacterium. GTDB lineage: Bacteria > Nitrospirota > Thermodesulfovibrionia > Thermodesulfovibrionales > UBA9159 > JBBIPQ01. Next base: position 5,416 of record JBKBUB010000080.1, read on the forward strand.
TCCTCAGCAGTCAGTTTTGAGAGTTCCTTTCCCTCGCATATATTTCCAAGAATATCAAATTCAGTAACCATTCCTATAACCCTTCCATCCTCATCTGTAACAGGCATTCCGCTAAACAATCCTGAGAGAAGTTGTAGGGCAATATCCCTGGCTGAGGCATTCTTTCTTGCCGAAAGAACAGGCCTCGTCATTATGTCCTTTGCCTTAAGGTCTCTCATTTTTTACTCCTTTTCTTAAAGGTTCTTAAAGGCCATCATATTATGACGGCCTTAATTATTTATACCCTTTTCTGAAATTCATGCTCCTTCCAGAAGCCTTTCTCTGCAAGGGCATTGATAATGTTTTTTCTTGGTATTAGACCTACGAGCTTACCATTTTCAACTACAGGGAGAATCGATATGTTTCTACTCACGAAGAGATCGACTATATCCTCTATTGTTGTGTTAGGCGTCACTGTCACAGGGGTATCGCAAACACCGTGCTCTGCGTGGCCGCAGGTCATGAGAGACTCGGCGCTGAATTCATGAATCGTCCTTCCCTCTTTTAATGCTGTGAAGACATCATATTCTGAGACAACCCCTAAAACACGAAGATCATCATCCACGACAGGGAGAGCAGGATAGGGAGACATAAGCCTTTCGACCAGTTCCTGGCCTGGCGTTTTTGCATGTAAACTTATCCTCGGATGCATTATATCCTTTGCTACTATACAGGACATCCTTAACCTCCTTTCTGAGTTTATGTTACAAATATCGTGGCCCTCTTGAGTTCATTGAGCTTATTGATGAGGCTGTGATGTTTTGTCTCATCAGCGATGAGATAGGAAAGGATGTAACGGGTAACAAAGAGTTCGCTTTTTTCAAGGGCAGCATCAGCAAGTGAAAGAGATTTAGCTTCAGCCTCCATGTGTTTATTCAGCATATCAGAAAGAGGTGCAAGTTCTTCGGGACTCAGGTGAATAGCCTCCTTAGTTATACTATCAATTATCATCTGCTGCATAATCTTGTGCTTTTCCGAATCATGTTTGATCATCTCCATCGTTCATCTTCACGAGAGGGTTGTTGGATTTGCTAATCAATTCTTCTGCACTCGATATGGTTTTATCCTCGAGGGCCTGCCATTCCCTTATTAGATTCAGAAATTCCTCGGACTCCTCTATAGGTTTCTTCTTCAATCTATCACCTCCTTTCTCTTGCTTCTCTCTTCGAAATTCTTAATAAACTGTCCTATCT
>JBKBUB010000081.1:0-6602 GCA_046290925.1 Thermodesulfovibrionales bacterium
ATAAGAACCACTTATGTTTATTGAATGTTGCTATAGGTATCGCAGATAAAAGTTTTTTCACCATGCCAGCCCAAATATCAGGCTAATTTTTGCAACGTTTGGGTAAACATAATAATTTTTCATGGTTTTCTTTGGATTCCCGCCTTCCGGGAATGACAACTTATCAACTTATTTACAACTAAATTGGAGATGTACCGTAAATCTTAGCGATTACCTTATTTTCTTACTGAAAGTTTGTAGATAGGTTTTTCTTCAGGGCTTTATCTTTATTTCCAGTTGGTTCTTTATGGTATAATTATAAAAATCATGAAAGACAATAATTTCGCCTATATAGACCCCCAGGACCTTCCGAAGGTGCCTTTTGTGCTTGAAGGCTTATCGTCCCGATTTATAAAGGAGAATCTCGTTATCCCCCTTGAGCTTAAAGGGAATACATTAAAGGTGGTAATGGCAAATCCTGAGGACAGGCAGGCGAGAGATGCCCTCAAAGTGGCGACAGCCGCTGACCTTTATATCTTCACGAGCGATAGCCATGCAATTGAGGATTATATATCGAGATTTTACGGCCAGGAATCACAGAATATAAACAGGATAATAGAGGATATCAGTGAGAAGGGTATAGAGTTTCTGAGAGAAGAAGAGGAGGATGTGGGGCATCTCAAGGACCTAGCCTCTGAGGCGCCAATAATAAAACTCGTTAATCTATTGATCACGAGAGCAGTTGAGAGCAGGGCAAGTGATATCCATATAGAGCCCTATGAGGATGAACTGAAGGTCCGATACAGGATTGACGGGGTACTACATGACGTCGAATCTGCTCCTAAAAAACTCCAGGCAGCAATAGTTTCGAGAATTAAGATAATGGCAAAACTCAATATTGCAGAAAGAAGGCTACCACAGGATGGAAGGATTAAGTTAAAGGTGAACGATAAGGAAATAGACCTGAGGGTATCTACTATCCCTGTCCTCCACGGTGAGAGTGTTGTCATGAGGATACTCCTTAAGGAGGGTATATTGATTGACCTCAATCTGCTCGGTTTTCCACAAAATACCCTTGTGAGATTTGATCAGCTTATAAAGAAACCAAACGGCATAATACTCGTAACAGGACCTACAGGTAGTGGTAAAACAACGACCCTTTATGCTGCCCTCGATAAGATAAATTCTCCTGACAAGAAAATAATAACCGTTGAAGACCCTATCGAATACCATCTTAAGGGTGTAAATCAGATACAGGTCAAGCCCCAGATAGGTCTGAATTTTGCCAATACCCTGAGGCACATTGTCAGGCAGGACCCTGACATAATAATGATAGGTGAGATAAGGGACCTCGAGACAGCGGAGATTGCAATTCAGTCAGCACTCACAGGGCATCTTGTGTTCTCGACACTCCACACAAATGATGCCCCCAGTGCAATAACGAGACTTATTGATATGGGTGTGGAAAACTTTCTTCTATCTTCTACAATAAGGGGCATCCTTGCCCAGAGACTTGTGAGGGTTATATGTCCTAATTGCAAGGAGATTGATAAATCTTCAGCTGAAAAGGAGGAACTGAAGGCCCTTGGTATTGACGCTGATACAGACCTTTACAGGGGCAAGGGATGTGAGAAATGTTCATTCACAGGATATTATGGGAGGACAGGTATCTTTGAACTTCTCGTTGTTGATGACCATATCAGAAGATTGGTTCTTGGCAAGGCCGATGCAAATGAATTGCGGGAAACGGCACGCAGACAGGGTATGAAGACCCTTTTAGAGGATGGTGCTGATAAGGTTAAGGCAGGCATAACGACCCTCAGCGAGGTTTTCAGGGTTACACAGGAGGTATAGATGCCCCTCTTCTCATACAGGGCAACTACATTTGAGGGTGCAATAATTGAAGGTGCTGTAGAGGCCAATGATGAGGTCTCTGCAGTAGAGAGGATTAAAAACTCAGGTCTTATACCCCTGAGGGTCTCCTTACAGGAGAAAGGACTAAAAAAGAGGTTTTCCCTTCGTTCATCAAAGGGAGACCTCGTTACATTCACAACAGAACTTTCAGCACTGCTTGGAGCAGGCCTTCCTCTTGACAGGAGTCTGAATATCCTTTCCGAGATATCCGAAAGCGGAGAGATGAAGGATACAATCCAGTCTATTCTCAGGTCAATAAGAGAGGGCAGTTCCTTTTCAGAGGCCCTTCAGAGACATCCAAAGATATTCCCGAGGATATATATAAACATGATAAGGGCAGGAGAGGCCGGTGGCGTTCTTGATGTGGTTCTCGATAAGCTAAATGAGTTTTTGGAATCCATGAGGGAGTTGAGGGAGCATATATTCTCTGCCATGATATATCCAACGATATTGGTATTAACAGGTGGAGCCTCGATAGCGGTATTACTTACCTTTGTTCTTCCAAGATTTTCCGTTATATTTTCGGAACTCGGAAGGTCATTACCTTTGCCAACCCAGATACTCCTTACTGTTAGCGATCTCATTAAGTCTTATTGGTGGGTATTCTTTTTGTCTCTCTTAGGCCTATGGTTCAGTTTTAAAAGCTATATAAGGTCTGAAGCAGGCAGGTACCGTTGGGACTCATTGAAGATAAGGCTAATGGGAGAGATTGTGAGTAAGATCGAGACTGCAAGATTCTGCAGAACCCTTGGTACATTATTACAGAGCGGGGTTCCTCTTTTGCAGGCATTAAATAACGCTAAGGAGGTTGTCAGTAATCAGGTCATCGCCTCAAAGATCGATGTAATCGCGAAGGGTGCGAAGGAGGGAAGGGGGATTGCAAATCCCTTGAGTGAGGTCAAGATATTTCCACCCTTAGCATTATCAATGATTAAGGTGGGAGAGGAGACAGGACAGCTCGAGACAATGCTCATTAAGGTTGCCCAGACCTATGAGAGGAGTCTAAGGGTTGCAATAAAGAGATTTGTCAGCTTTCTCGAACCTGCACTGATCCTTGGAATGGGCATTATCATTGGCTTCATCGTCATCTCGATACTTATGGCAATATTCAGTATAGTGGAACTGCCGTTTTAAAAGGGTGATTGGTTATGGGTTATGGGTTATGGGTGATGCATAATGAGCGGATTCAAGATTCAGGATCCAGGATTCAAGATAATTATCCTGTATCCTGTATCACGTATCATGTATCCTGTATCCTGAATCGGGTCACGCATCATGAATCATGGCTTACAAATCATGGTTTTACACTCCTTGAACTGATAATCGTGATATTTCTTATTACTATTAGCCTTGGCCTATCAGGTTTCTTTTTTGCAGGTTCAACATCCTCCCAGAGGTTTAGTTCCTCCGTAAGGGGAATGGCAGCAACTCTGAAATATGCAAAGGCCCTGGCATCACTCGATGGAGAGGAGAAAACATTTTCAATCAATATGGATATGAAAACCTATGGAATCATAGGAAAGAAAACGGTGAGTATCCCAGATGGTATAGGGGTTAAGGTAACAGACCCTGTTAATGGTGACATTTATAATGGTAGATATGACATTGTCTTTTATCCATCGAGAGGTTTACCAGGTATAACGATATGGCTCTGGGACAAAAAGAGGACGGCGAGGATCGATACAGACCCTGTGGCAGGGACCGTGGTGGTGAGATACTGAGTAGGTAACAGGTTATGGGTTATGAGGGAAAAGTTGTATCGTCGGATAAAGGATTACGGATAAATCACCGATTACAGGTCACAGATCACGGTTTCACGCTCTTAGAGGTTCTTGTCGCCCTTGCCCTTTTAGCTATAGCAATTACTGTTTTAATTCAACTGCTTTCAGCAAACCTCAGGACAATACATGCATCAGAGGATTATGTAAATGCCACGATAAAAGCCAATTCCAAGCTCAGGGAAATAATAAACGATAAAGAACTCTCTGAGAGGTCATGGTCTGAAACTACAAAGGATGGTTATACCATCTATGTGAATGTTTATAAGGCCCTTAAGGATAGGACTGACGACCTCAATGTAGAACTTCTCGAGATTGACCTTACACTAAAATGGATGGCCGGTAGCAGGGAAAAATCTATTGATCTCAAGACAATGAAGATGATGCCCAAGAAGAGATGAAGGGATTTACACTTCTTGAATTACTGATCTCTATAACTATGATAGGTCTTATAGCCCTTATCGTAACAGGGGCTGTGCGACTCGGTTCAAGGTCTGTCGACGGTGGAGAGAGGAGAATCGAATCTATCGAGAGGTTAAAGAATTCCCTCGAGATAATCGAGTCTCAGATAATGTCAGAAATACCGCTCAGTTATGACGAGGATGGGAACAAGAGATATTATTTTCAAGGGGATAAAGGTGCTGTCCAGTTTGCCACAACATATTCTATCTGGGGTAATCAAAAGGGTTATGTGCTTACATCATTAAGGGTTGAGACTGATAGCAATGGTAAAAAGTTATTAAAGGCAAAAGAATCACCTTTAATCGGAGGGAATGAGGCAGAGGCTGTTCTTTTCGAAGGCTTTGATGATATCTATCTTGAATACTTTTATAAAGACCCTACAGAGGAAGAGGGACGGTGGGTAGATGAGTGGAAAGAGGAGCAAGATATGCCTGAAAAGATCAAGATAGGTCTTATTAAGGAGAGAAGGGATTTTTCATTGATCCTACCGATTCCATCAAGGGATAAACAATCACAATCATCCCAGACCACATTTAAAGGAGAAAGGAAATGAAGACAGAAAGGGGCGTTGCCCTTCTGCTTGTGCTGTGGGTTCTTACGGTATTAATGGTAATAGTCTTTGCCTTTTCTTTCTCAACGAGGGTTGAGACTCATTCTGTGCTGTCTTTCAAAGATGGGATGGAAAAGAGGTTTATTGCACAGGCAGGAATAGAACGTGGAATCGTGGAGATATTTTATAACAAGAGGTTTTTCAGTATCCCTGAGAAAGAGTCATGGAGAATGAATGGGACGCCTTATACAGGAGAATTCGGTGGCGGATATTACGAGGTGAAGATAATGGATGAATTTGGCAAGGTAGACATCAATACAGCACCTGATGTATTATTAAAAAATCTGCTTATTCAATTGGGTCTCAAGAATGAGGAAAGCGATGCAATAGTGGATGCTATAATGGACTGGAAGGATGCTGATGATCTGAGGAGATTGAATGGTGCTGAAAGTGATTATTATATGACCTTACCCAATCCTTATAGGGCGAAAAATTCAAATTTTGACTCTGTTGAGGAGCTTATATTTGTGAAGGGAATAACACATGAACTCCTATATGGAGGTAAGGATAAAAAGGGACTTGTAGAATTTGTAACTGTTCATTCAAAGAGTCCTCAGGTCAGCATTAACTCTGCACCGAGGGAGGTATTGCTGGCGGTACCAGGTATAACTCAGGAGATTGCTGACAATATAATTAGCTACAGAAAGGATAAAAGGATTACGAATCCTTCAGAGGTGGGTGTACCAATGGATAGCAATCAGTATCTGTCCTATATCGATTCTAATACCTTTACCATAGATTCAACAGGATTTAAAGGTGCTGGTAACGGTGGCTATACAATAAGGGCAACTGTTTCACTGGAGGGTGAAAATTACAGGTATGTTTATTACAAATCACCGTTGTGGATAGAATATGGCAGAAGCAATACTGAAGATTAACAGGATAATCTCCTGGTTTGGAAATATCTCAGAAGCTTTTGTGCGATTGCTCGGCAGGTTTTTAAAGGTCTTGGCCTTCAGTCCCTTTGAAGAGGGTTTTTCGTTTAGAAAGGCAATGACCTTATCAATAGAGAGAGGTTCTGTCTCTGTAGCTTATGGTTCGAGTATATTCTCAAAGCTTAAGGTCAGATCACTTAGATATTTTAATTATGATGAAGAAAGATTTCCATCTCCTGACGAGTTAGCAACTGCTGCTTCAATTGTATTGGGCCATTTAAAGAAGAAACCAGACGTCACCTTGATTATTCCAAAGTCCTGGGCAGTGCTTAAGATTGCAGAGTTTCCAATTACCGTGAAGGAGAATCTCCAGAATGTTCTTTCTTTTGAGATGGACCGCCTGACCCCCTTTAACCCAGAAGATGTATTCTATGACTACAGGATAATAAGGGAGGAAGATAACCGATTGTCTCTTCTTATCGCCGCTACGAAGAAGGATACTGTTATACCTTATATTGAGGCCTTGCAAGAAAAGGGAATTGATGTAAAAAGGATAACAGTGAGCATGACTGCCATGGCAGCACTCAACTTTTATTCAGGCGGGAAAGGCAGTACAATCTTTCTCGATATGGGTAAAAACTTCTATGAAGCAGGTCTTCTTGAAGGGTCTGTGACGGTTGATCATACCTCTGGTAGTTTTGAAACAGAAGATGATGATAAAACGAGGACTGCTAAGGTCGTTAAAGAACTGCAGCCCTTTTTCGAAAGGGTAAAATCATCAGGATCCACCCCCGAGATATTATTACTGAGGGACAGCAGCATTAAGGAGACCCTGAGGTCGATGATAAATTATCCTTTAAGAATACTCGGAGAAACTGACCTGAAGATTAAACTTCCCACAATACAGGATAGTCCTTATGTTGCGCTTGGCGGGCTAGTTGAATCATTGATCAGAGGTGAAAGAATAAATCTCCTCTCTTATGG